>JBATTL010000219.1:0-8188 GCA_049670525.1 Thiohalocapsa sp.
GTCATCGAGATCGATGCGCCCGCGGGTGACGAGGACGGACAGGCCTCCAGCGACGGGGCGCGGATAGAGCTGCCGACGGTTCGCAATGGCAACCAGCATTCGGTGCGGGTGTCCCTCGAGAGGCCGAATGGAGAGCGTGTTGACCGTGCCCTGTTGATCGATACGGGTGCCGACACCCTGGTGTTGCCGGCATCGCTGATTGCGACCTTGGGTCTCGCCGAGGAAGGCTTGGGTGAGCGATCGGTGCAGACCGCGAATGGCCGCACCGAAGCCCGCGTCGGGCGTCTGCCTGGCGTATGGCTCGGTGAACAGCGCATCGCGGATGTGGAGGTCGCCTTTCTTGACGACGACAAACTGGGCGGCGGCGGCTTGTTGGGCATGAGTGTGTTGGGCCGTTACCAGATGACGATCGACGATGAGCAGGACAAACTGACGCTGATTCGGCGCTAGTCGTCACGCGGCAGCGCCGACGATCGCGAGCCCGCGGACCCGTCGCGCAACGCCGAGAGTTGGACTGGGCGCAAGCGCTCGGCCGGATGCTGTAGGTAAAAGGCCCGCAACTGCGTATAAACCCGCGGGTACTCTTGCTGCAGCAGTTGTGGCAGCTCAAAAAAGACTTCACTGCATACGGCGAAGAATTCCGCCGGCGATTCGCTGCCGTAGGGGTCGATCAAGGGTTCCTCCGATGGCGCGCGCGCGGCATCCGTGCGGCGGCATCGGTCGGCGTATGCTGAGCCCAAGTCCTCGGCCCAACGGGCATTGCTCATCTCCCGATGCAGGGGCGGATGACCATTGGCGACGCCGTCGCGCATGTCGAGTTTGTGCGCCAGCTCGTGGATGATGACGTTGTAACCGTTGCGTTCGCGGCCTGCCGCGGCGTCCGCGAGGGACAGGATCACGGGGCCGCGTTCCCAGGCTTCGCCGGTCTTCGGCATATCGTCGACCCAGACGATGCCGTCCCCGTCGACCACCTCGCGGACGGGAACGAATTCCTCCGGATACAAGATCAGCGCGTGCCAGCCTTGATACCACGACAGGCCCAGCTCCAACACGGGCAAGCAGGCTTGCAGCGCCAGCTCGATCTCCATGGAGGGATCGACCGTCGTTTCTTGGGCGGTCTCCAGCGACTTGTCGTACAGGAATCGCGCTGCCAGGTCTCGCAAGCGGCCAAGGCTCGATGCGTCCAGGCCGGCGAGCAACGGCAGTGCCGCCGTTGCGGGGCGCCAGAGTGTCGGGTCGATACAGGCGTGCGCGCGGCGCAGGCCGCGGGCGTGCCACCAGCGGGTGATCGGCTTCAACATCGGGGCGGGCGCGTGTCGGCCTTTGCGGTGTTTTTCGGTTGCGGCGCCAGGGATTGGCGCGGATCAAGGCCGAAATGTCGCACCGCAGTATGATGGGGGAATCGATTGATTCGCACTGAGCCATGGCCATGTCCGTCCCCGCCTTTCCGCCGCGTACCGGCGCCGCCGTGTTCTTCGACCTGTTGCGCGATCTTGGGGTGGAGGTGATTTTTGGCCATACCGGCGGCGCAGTGATCCCGTTGCATGTGGAACTCAACAAACGCATGCGCCGACGCGAGCCGGTGCCGCGTTTCGTCATGTGTCGGCAGGAGGGCGGGGCAGGGCACGCCGCTGAAGGTTATGCCCGTGCGGGCGGTCGTGTCGGTGTCGCGCTCGCCACGTCGGGGCCCGGTGCGACCAATCTGGTTACCCCCATCGCGGATGCTTAGGTGATTTTCGGATTCTTTCATACCGGGTTAGTTGGCAGGATCAGGATGTCCCATTTGGGCAACTCGGGATTGCGCACTAAGCGCGCTTCGACCGCGCGCATGGCTTGCTTGGTCAAAGTCACGCCTTTTTCGTAGGCGGTAGCGCTGAGTTCTACCGCGGGATTGAGGCGTTTCCAGGTCATGCTCTTGGCCCACGCCAGCATGGTCTGGACATCGGTCAACTGGGCGCCGTTCCAATGCTGCTCAAGGATCCCCCAACAGCGCTCGATCGGGTTGTACTTGCTGTGGTACGGCGGGTAGTACAGTAGCTGGATCGGTTTGCCGATCGTGTCGGCAAACTGCACCATGCGATTGAGGAACTGCGTGCGCCGGCCGTTGCTCTCGGGGCCATTATCGGCTTTGATCTGTAACAGCGAGACGCTCTCTCGCGCGTGCATTGGCCGCTGGTGCCACCAAGCTTGCAGCGCATCGACGATGAAATCGCTGGTTTTTGCGGAGCTGCCGAAGGTCAGATGCAGCTCGCCGGTGTCCTCGTTGACAATCCCAAAAGGGGTGTACTTCTCTTGGCAGCCCATGTCATGGTCAGTGGCCTTGTTGTCGCCACGGGTCTTGCCGCCACGTGCGTACTCGCCGATGTTGACGGTGGCCTTGCAGTCCATACTCAGGCGCAGGACGCTCGCGTCCTCGCTGCCCGCATCTTTCACCTTGATGTTGGCGAAGATGTCGTCGGTTTGCGGGAGTTTTTTTGGGGTTTCGCCTTGAGCACCCGGCGTAGCCGGTAACCGTTGCGGTTGAGGACCTCAGCCATGGTGCTTGGCGACGGCAAGAGCGAATCGGACAAGCCCTGTGCGCGCAGTTGCCGGAGCGCCTCGGCGGCCGTCAAGCGCGTGTAGGACAGCGGGCCGCGGAAGCTCGGGTCTTGCTGCGACTGCGACTGCGCCAACGCCCACAGCGCGTCGGCCACCTCGGGATGCTTCTCCTCCCACGGTTTGTCGCCGCCGACGGCCGGTTGCGCGCTCAAGCAGATCACCCCCGTGCGCTTCTCGTGCAGCCCCAGTTGCACGGCAGCGCGGCTCCAGCCGAACGTGTCCTCGGCTCTTCGTGCACTGCCGGCGCAGTACTTCAACGCCATTTCTGCCTGAAACGCGCGCCGTTTGACGAGCGACATGCCCGAGGCCGCCAGCTTGATATCATCAATATGGCCAACGTCGGGAACGCTGTGAGCGGTCGCAGATTGATTCACTTTCATGCGGTTTGGCTCATATCTTGAGCTTAGAAGTAAACTATCGCAGATAGTGGTATAAAAGTCTTCAGAAATCACCTTATAAGGACTCGGTGCCAACTGTGTTTATCACGGGCCAGGTGGCGAGCTTCGCGATTGGCAGCGACGCCTTCCAGGAAGTCGATACCGTCGGTATCACACGTCCGATCTCCAAGCACAACTATCTGATCAAGGATGTCGCCGATCTCGAGTGGAGCCTGCGCGAGGCCTTTGCGCTCGCGGCCAGCGGCAGACCCGGACCGGTGGTGGTGGACATCTGCAAGGACGCGCAGATCAGCCTGCTGCGGGAGAAGAATGGGCCGCGCAGGCGCCATCGGGAGGCCGTGCCGTTCGACAACACAAAGGCCGATGCGATCATTGCCGCGCTCGCAGCCGCCAAACGGCCCGTCGTCAAAGCGGGTGGCGGCGTGATCCATGCCGGTTCCGCAGCTGACCTGTGTCGCCTCGCAGAGCGCTTCGACGTACCCCTGACGACCACCTTCAATGCCCTCGGGGCTGTACCTTTCGATTTTGCATACAACCTTGGGATGCCGGGCATGCACGGCAGCATCCCCGCCAATTACGCTTTGCGCGAGGCGGATCTCGTCCTGACCCTCGGCGGGCGTTTCGACGATCGTGTTGCGGTGAAGGATTTCGCCGCCGGTAAACGCATCGCTCACGTAGATATAGACCCGAGCGAGATCGACAAGGCTGTCAAGACCGATCTCGCGCTGGTGGCAACGCTGGACCGTTTTCTCGCCCACGCGCTGGATAGCGACCATGAGGTTCGACATGCTGACTGGATGCGCCGAGTCCAGGAGTGGCGCAAGCAGATGCCGCTGGCTTACGCGGATGGCGGATACATCAAGCCTCAGGCCGTCATCGAATTGCTCTCTGAACTCACAGGTGGCAGCGCGACGCTGGCGACCGGCGTTGGTCAGCACCAGATGTGGGCGGCCCAGTACTATCGTTTTTGCCGCCCGCGACAGTGGATCAGCTCGGGTGGGCTTGGCACTATGGGCTTCGGTCTGCCGGCGGCAGTGGGCGCCTGGTATGCGAATCCGACGCCCCCGCTGCTTTTGGTGGACGGCGACGGCAGCTTTCAAATGAACATTCAGGAACTGGCCACTGTTGTCGCCAACCGGATACCGCTCAAGATCTTTGTGTTGAACAACAGCTTTCTTGGCATGGTGCGTCAGTGGGAAGACATGATGGACGATGGTCATCACTATGAGACTTGTCTCGCGAGACAGATTGACTGCGATCCAGACTGCACCGACCTAGACCAGGGTTGCCGGCGGCAATTGCCGGATCTGTGCGGCCTGGGCTTGGTCTACCCGCGCCTCATGACGATTCGCGTTCGTTACTCGGGCGAGTTGCGCACAGCGTTGTCGCAGGCCTTGGAACACGACGGCCCTGTCCTGACGGACATTTGGGTGGACAAGGCCGAGAACGTGCTTCCGATGGTACCGCCGGGGCAGCGGCTTGAGGCCATGATTGAGTCCTGACACGTGCCGGCCAGGGCTCTTCGGGCGTGCTTGAAGACCGCACCTGATCGCTGGCGCATTGCCGACGGAGCGGGCATCGTGACCGACGTATTCCGCGAACGAGGCGCTTGCTTGAGACATTACCTTGCTTATGTTAATCCTATCGCCAACGCTAGCGCCGGAGGCTCCACAGTCATACGACGCCTCGAACGTGAACACCGGGGACGCGACGGACGGATCCACGTCTTCAGTGCGGGACAGGAGATCCTGCTGTTCTGAAGCGCCTGGGCGCCTAAAGATGATGGAAAGCGGGAAGGGCAATTCCGCAAGTTACGCAGCTTTTCTGCCAGGATAGCCGATAATTTAGCGTTTTCCCGAGCAGAAGATACAGACAAGTTTGCTTATCAAATCCGCAAAGAATCACAGACGACGTCCTACGGAGGATGCTTCGATATGACTGCCTTCTCGAAACTGCATGCCCAGAATCACAAGATTACAGAGCTTTCGAACGTCTTTTTGTACTTGGTTCAGAATCGGGAGATTTGCGATACCGAGACCGCCTGCGACGTCTTTTTCGAGTACAGCACCAAGGTCAAGGAGCACATTGAATTGGTGGATCGTGAACTCTGTGGGAAGCTGATCTCGTATCCGGATCAGGCCGTCAAGAATACTGCCGACCGGTTTTTGTCCGGCTCCACGGAGATCAAGCGGATCTTCAACCATTACCTAAAGGATTGGTGCAACGAATCCCGCCGTCACCTCACCATCCGTGACCACGGTGAGTTTTTGAAGGAGACAGAGCAGATGTTTGCGCTGGTTCTGGACCGTATTCAGCGCGAGACAGAACATCTGTATCCGTTGATCCGCAAGCTTGACGAAAAGGACACCGCGGCAGCCTGAGCGTATCTGGTGCGCACCTGGCGCGCATCTGGCCAACGACAAGTCGCTGGGCTTTTTGCAGGGAGGAACGCGCCGCTGTTTCCGGTCGCGCGCGACCGCCATGTGGCTTGGTCCGGATGCGTCCGGATGCGTCCGGATGGGGATCGGATCGACCATCGATTTTGACCACGGCAGTCCTTCATAGGTTGGCACCCAGACCGGCGTGATGCGGGCGATTGAAGACAGACGCTCTATTGCGCGCCGTCCCATCGCGTGGAGGCTCGATCGCGCCGGTAGTCAACGCGGGTAGCGGTCGTCGAGATTGGCCGGACAAAGTACATCGCGCATGATGCCGATCAACTCCAGTAACTGGTGATTGCGAATCCGGTAGTAGATTCGGTTGGCCTCCTTGCGGGCGACGACGATGTTCTTGTTCCGCAACTGCTCCAGATGCTGAGAAATATTGCTCTGAGATGTGCCCGTGCGTTCGACGATCTCTCCAACGGAGAGTTCGTGGTCGCCGAGAGAGCAGAGGATCTTCCAGCGTAACGGATGTGCCATTGCCTTTAGCGCCATCGCGGTCAATGCGGTGTCTTCCTGATTGTTGTCGGATGGATCGGGGGTCTCGACGGGAGTCTGTTCGCTCATGATCTATCCTTCCTCTTTTTTTTCAAAACATCGCATTGCGTTCGGTGCGATAGACGGCCCTTTCGCTTTTGTTAGCTTGGTGCCTGAGCCTTTGAACGGTCGCGGCCGACGCTCGACGGCCATGGCGATCGTACGATCACTCCGGTAGGAGACTTATTCAGCACTGTCCTCACTTTTCCGCTATTTGGTAGGCGGATTCGTCGTCAATTCGGATATATCCGCTCATGTCTTTCGCGATACAGATGATGTCGCTGATCGCGCCATCCGCATCCGTGACCGCGGTGCGCGAAAATAGAATTGGAACGCGCGTACCGTCTTGGGCAATAAATCGAGCCTCGATCTTGGCCAGTGCGCCGGTTCGGATCAACGCCTCAAGCCAAGTGCCCATAAAGGCCCCGGCTTCCTCGTCGGCTTCCTCCTCGAACACGTCGCCGATGGACAGTCCGACCAGTTCCTGCTCTCCATAACCGAGCATGCGGCAGGCGGCGGCGTTGGTGGTCTTGATCAAGCCCTGGGGATCCAGAACCAGTAGCGCCTCGCCCATGTGGCTGATGATATTTGCCAAGTACTGTCGCGCCTGTTCCAACTCCGTGGTGCGTTCCGCGACTTTCTGCTCGAGAGCCCGGTTCAGGGAACGTTCCTTGTCGATCAAGCGGAAGTACGTGCTGATCTTGTTGATCAGAAGGTTGTCGTCGATGGGTTTGAGCAGATAGTCGACGGCGCCCACCGCGAATCCGCGCTGTTGGAACTCTTCGGACTTGAACGCCGCGGTCAGGAAAATGATTGGGACGTCTCGTGTGCGCTTGCGCAATTTGAGCAATGATGCCGTTTGGAACCCATCCATCTCTGGCATCTGCACGTCCAGAATGATCAGGTCGATGTCCGGTTGGTCGATCGTCAGATCGATCGCCTCGCGACCGGATGTTGCCTCAACCACGGTCGCGTCGAGGTGCTTTTCGATCAGCGTGCGCAGCGCGAATAAGTTATGCGCGTGATCGTCGACGATCAGCAGCTTATTATCGAAAGCGCCGGTCATGCGACCTCCCACCTCGTTCCTCTAGGATTCGTTTGCGGACGGGAGACTAAGGCCATCCTATTCTGCTGAGACCGCCGAATTCGCCAGCGGGTAGCGGGGTCGCTCCAGTGCCTCGTCGAGCATTGCAGACAGAGCCTCGGCCAGGACGGGCTTGGCGAGGAAGCCGCAAGCGCCAGCCTCCAGACATTTATCGCGCTGCATCTGGTCCAAATCGCCGAGGATCACGATGGGCAGCTCACTCAGAACCGGCTCCGCTCTTACTCGGGCGATCGTATCACAGCTATCCCGCGGCGATGCCGATAGGGCGAGTAGGAGCAATGCGCAATCCGTCTCGTCCTGCAGCGTTTCCAGCGCCTCCTCGCCGTCGGCAGCGGTTTGCACCCGCACGCCAAGCGCCTCAAGCTCCGATGCGATCGCCACCAGGCTTCGGACATCGCGTTCTACCAACAACACCCAATGTGTGCTACGTGCAGCTTTTTCTTCCGCGCTTGGCCTTCCCCGCTCCGGCGAATCAGGCGCGACGGTTGGCAGCTCGTCACGGTCGCCGGCATCCAACCGTTCGATGATCTCGACCGCATCCAGGTCTTCAGGGTCAAGCGACAATGGAAGGTGCAGCCTAAAGCGGGAGCCCTGCCCCGGTTTGCTCTCGACATCGATATAGCCGCCAAGCAGCTCCGCGAGTTCGCGGCTGATCGACAGACCGAGACCGGTGCCACCATAGCGTCGGCGTGTGGAGCCGTCCGCTTGTTGGAAGGCATCGAAAATGATCTGTTCCTTTCCCGGCGGGATGCCGATACCCGTGTCGGTGACGGCGATGATCAGAGCGCAGGGCCCCTGGCTAGGCGCCAATGACACGACCACGCTGCCCGTGTCGGTAAACTTCGCGGCGTTGGATAGAAAGTTCTTCAGGATTTGCCTGAGTTTGTCCCGATCGCTGTAGATGCGGGGCGGCGCCGCGGCGTCGGTTTCGACGCGCAGCGTGAGGCCTTTCTCGCTGAAGATCGGGCCTACCATAACGATCAGTTCGTTCAGCATTGGCGCGACTTCCACCCACTCCAGACTCACTGTCACCGGCCCCGCCTCGATGCGCGAGATGTCGAGGATGTTGTCGATCATGGTGCGCAGGTCGCGGCCGGCCTCGTTGATGA
>JBATTL010000220.1:0-2834 GCA_049670525.1 Thiohalocapsa sp.
CCGAGGGTTTGGTCCTCAGCAACGAACAAACAGCCAGGGGTGATCGGAGCGCGTCTGGTGTGGAAGCAGTTCCCCGATCGGCCTGTCCTGCGGACGCCGATTCAGGCGGAGCTGTCGTGGTTGTCGACGTGCCTGCGGGTCAATGCCGCTCTCTACGCCATCCCTGAGCCACTCGCCGGTCGTCCCGGAAGACCGCGGAAATACGGCGAACGGCTCGGAAACGCCGCAGACTTGGCTGCGGCCATGGGCCAACAGGCCAAGACCAATAAGCTGCATGTCTACGGCGTCCTGCGTGAGGTGCAAGCCGCCGAGCGGATCGTGATGCTCAAGACCCTACGTTGCCGTGTGCGCGTCGTGTGGGTCTATCGCAGAACACAGTGGGTCGCGCTGGTGACGACGGATCTGGATCTGAGCGTCGAGCAGATCGTCGAATACTCTGCCGCAAGGTGGAAAATCGAGGCCGGGTTCCGAGAGATCAAGCAGGAGATCGGCACCGCTCATACCCAGACCCGCAACCCCGATGCGGTGACCAATCATCTGCACTTCTGCATGGCCGCTACGACCATCACTTGGATCTATGCCACGCACTTGAACCAAGCGCCCATCAGGCGATACGCTTCGGAAAACACAACCGAATATGCTTTCGCCACTGCGACAATACGCTCGCGCCGACGCCTACCCGGGACGACGCGCCTTCGCTTCGCTCTCCATGGCGCGCAGCGAGAGAAGTCGGGAAACAAGATCACGCGGTCGAAATCGCGGCATGGGGCTCGCCGGATGGAGATGCGTCGTCAAAGTTGGCCCAAACAAACTTCGACTGAAGTACGGAAGATCCCGTCAACGTGGCGAAGGCGACATCCGCTGCGTCGCGCCCGATCCCGATGTGGACCAGCGCGTCCGTGGATGCCAAACGAGTTGGATCGAACAGATACCAGTGACCGTCCAAGAAGGCTTCGACAAAGCCATGGAAGTCGGGTGGTTGCAAATTGACCGCGTAGCCCGAGACGTAGCGGGCCGGAATACCGGCCCCGCGGCACAAAGTGATCATCAAGTGAGCGTAGTCGCGACAAACGCCCTCACGTTGCAGCAACACATCCGCTGCCGTCGTGGTCGACCCGGTACTACCGAGCGTGTAGTCGAGATGTTCAAACACCCAATCGCAAATCGCTCGAACACGTGAATAGCCTCGCGGTAGCTCACCGAATTCTTCAAACGCGAACCGTCCCAACACGTCGCTTTCGCAGTAGCGGCTCGGATTGAGATACGTCAGCACGTCCGGTGGCATTTGACCGGCATCCAACTCGCGAAGATCGCCGGGTTGATTGATTTCCGGTTCCAGGTTCACAGTCGCATGATATCGAATCTCAAGCTGACAGGGTTCCACAACCAGTCGTTGCAAGCGGTTGCCTTCGACGCCCACCTGGCAATGCTCCGGCGGCAGGCCTGGCGTAACATTGAGTTCTTCGCTGACAATGCCTTGATGCGCGGTACTGGCTGCGGCGATCTTGAGCAGGAATGTCGTAGTTTGCCGGACATGGTAGCTTAATTCACATCCGACGTGAATTTTCGTCTGCGCACTGTTGATCATTGCTCTGTTTGTTGTTGCTGAATTGGTAGGGTATTGATTTCGTCGACCAGGCTCGATGCCCAAACCATCGGCATGGACGCCAGTGATTGAGTTAATGTCTGAGTCCACCACTCGCTGGTTGGCGCCAAGTCACTTTGCTCGAATCGTTGATAGCGGGGCGAGCGATCGGAGGCGGACAGCACAGCGAGATCGACGGGATACCCCACATCCGTCACGCTTGCGTGCGTCGCATCAAACGCAAGATACGCTAAGGCAACCGCGGACGACAGCGGCGTTTCGTAACGAAGCAGTCGGTCAAGAATCGGTTTGCCGTAATAAGTCCGTCCGATCATGAAGTAGGGAGAATCGATGTTGCATTCGACCCAGTTTCCTTCCGGATAGACGTAGAACAACTGCGGTTCGATATCGGCTGAGAGTTGGCCTCCGATGACTGAATTCGGGTTGAATACGTGGTTGGTGGCGGCGAGCGAGGGACCGTCTTCTGCTTTCACACGGCGCAGTTGTTCACCGAACAGATTGACGAATTGATAGAGACGATCAATCGAGTGAACGCCGTCACGCAACGTTTCGTCGAGATAGGTGAGTGTTTTGTCGCGAACGCTGCGAAGCCCACTCGTCATCGTGAACAACGATTGACCATTGTGGACGAATTGAGCCAGCTTCTGTTTGTTGACTTGCTCACTACCGCGAGTGATTCGCGTGTCCGCTAAAGCGACGATGCCATCGCGAACTTTGATTCCAACGCAGAATGTCATGATGTCGGCCGTTTTCTGATGGCTGCTTTTCCAGCGTTTGGGGTGTTCATCGACATATCGAGACTCGCTGTCGATTCGCCGTACCTCGTCTGCAGGTTCCTACGAGACCAAACAACCATTGGTCGATCGCTACGGCGCTACTCAATCTAGTCTGTGTGCCTACGCTGGCATGAAGGGGTGCCTCAAGGCGGCATAGTTCGTGCGGGCCTTTGATACTGAGGTAATCCCTAGGCACCGCGTAACTTGGTCGCTGGGCGTCAACAAATCACTTGCATATCAGTGCTGCTCGCGATCAAGACCCCCAACGCGATTGTTTTAGCGGTTTTTCGTAACTGAACCGTATTGAGGTCAACATTCTTCCGAAGCGCCACGGAAATCGAAACGTTGCGACGTTGCGACTGCCCCTGGAGTGGGAACCTCTAACAATGTCAATGCCATTAAGTTAAGCCCTAGCGGCAGCGCTTGTAGTTGGGATGGAAGCGTTTTGGCTT
>JBATTL010000221.1:0-1987 GCA_049670525.1 Thiohalocapsa sp.
GCTTCGACCCGCTCGCCGGTGTGCCCGAGGGCAACCGTCGGCAGGTCGCCGCCAGCGCGATCGATGAGAAGATCGCCGACGAGCGACCGAATGACCGGCATGTGCTGGTCAAGGGCCAGTTGCCGGCGCCCCTGCCAACCCTGAGCCATGAGCTGAGCCTGCGCGTCCCCCTCGCGGTCCTGAGCCTCAACGCGATCAGCCAGGTGGTTATCGTCGAGAACCTGGACAGCTTCGACGACTGGCACGCCTTCGCCGCCCCCGCCGAACTCGGCGACAGCCTGGTGATCTATCGCGGCCACGGCGGACTGGCCCGCGGTGCTCGCCAACTGCTGACCATTCTGCCCGAACACATCCCCGTCGTGGTCTTCACCGACTGGGATCCGGCCGGTCTGCGCATCGCCCAAACCCTCCCCCGCGCCGACGTCCTGCTCTTGCCCGATCTCGACGAACACCTTCTAGCCAAAGGTAGCCGAGCGCACTTCGCCGGACAGCATCAGTCCGTCCATTACCTCGACAATGCAGCGCTGGGCAGTTGGGAGTCAGTTTGGGACGCGATGAAGCGGGAAGGAGTCAGTATCAAACAGCAGCACATGCTCGCGCTCGGGGCGCGCTTGCGACGGGTTCCGCGTCGTCGATCGGAGTGATCAACGCAGGATGGAGACGCGTTTCGGCATCGACCGTGCCGAGCTTTTCCCGATCGAACTGCCGGATTGTTTCGATGCGGAGCGGCACAACGAAACAGGGGACGTACTACGCATAGAACTCATTGATCGCCCACAAGCCGCGAGCCACTAAATTACTGATATCGCGGCACTATCAGTCGGTCTAGGTGTGCGGGCCGGTCTTGCGGGAGTGGATCTACCAGCAGAATGGCGCGCCGATGGGCAAACCATATTCCAAGCTCAAGAGATCGTTTCCCACGACTCCAGGATCATCCGGTCTCAGTTCCTTGAGATGCTGCCCTTGATCCGCCACCCGTTCGCAGAGGCGGTTGGATTCCCTACGCCTGGTTCTGTTAGCCTCATCCCAAGTCCAACTGTCAGCAGCATTGCGATCAATGAACAACACAGCGGAAAGCGCGCTCGAGGTCATGCTGCACAATGGCGTGGCCATGCCCACGCTTGCCTTTGGTTGCGCATTCGGCGATTGGGTGGGTGCCACTGATTTCCAGGGTTTTCTGCCCGAGCAGGCCTGGCGGGCCGTCTCGCTGGCCCTCGACAATGGCTACCGGGCGTTCGACGGTGCCCATGTCTATGGGACCGAGCGCATTCTGGGTACGCTCCTCGGCCAGCGCTTTGCCAGCGGCGAACTGACCCGCGAAGAGCTGTTCATCACCACCAAGCTCGCGCATCCGGCTGTGCCGCCGCAGATCAACATCTCGCACCGCCGCACCTGGGACGCCGACAAGGTCGAGGACATCGCCCAGAAGGTGCGCGACGACATGGTCGATACCCTGGATGACTTGGGCCTCGGCTACGTGGATCTGCTACTCATGCACTGGCCCGGTGTCTTTGGGCAGCACAGCAGCAGCGATCCGGACTTCCCGCGCAAGGCCCGCGCCACCATCTGGTCGGTCTTCTGCGAGGTCGCGGACAAGGGCGCCGCGCGCGCTATCGGTGTGTCCAACTTCACCATCACCCACCTGCGCCAGCTCATGGAGGACTTCCCCGAACCGGAGCGCCGGCCCACCGTCAACCAAGTGGAGATTCATCCCTATTGCCGGGACCCCGAGCTGGAGACTTTCTGCCGCGACCAGGGCATCGTGGTCACCGCTTACGCGCCCTTCGCCAGCGGCGCCTTCGGCATGTTGCGCGACCCGTTGCTCGTCGCCATCGCCGAACGCCATGGCAAGACCACGGGCCAGGTGGTACTGCGCTGGCACGTGCAGAGCGGCCGCTCCGCCCTGCCGAAGACCTCGAAAGCGGAGCGCATGGCCGAGAACCGCGACATCTACGATTTCGCACTCAGCGACGATGCGATGCAGACC
>JBATTL010000222.1:0-2366 GCA_049670525.1 Thiohalocapsa sp.
CTGTCTACGCTTCGCAGTGCCCGTTACCGGTTCACCACGCAAGACTCGGTACCTGGCTGCTGGCTAGGCTTTACCAGGGCAGCCATCTCAGGCTGCTGACTTTCATGCGCTTCAAGGCGCAATGCCCACAGAACCGTGCGTACGGGTCCGTACACGGCTCCTCACGCAAGGCGTATCCACCGCTCGACGTCAAACCAATGCGGTAGCGTCTTGTCGGAGCGAGTTGCCTGTCCCAGCACGGCGATGAACCAGTCGTTGGGGTATGCCTTGGTCACCGCACGGGTGTTGGACAAGGCCCAGCGACCGCGGCGGGAGTACCACGCCGCTGCCACCTGCCGGCCTGGCACGCCGCGCTTGGTCAGTTAGCGCATCCAGCACGGGCGCGAGGGGGTTTCTTCGGGCACCCGTGCCTTCGCCTACCTGGTCCCAACGCCCAGGGCCATGGCTGGATTTCCGCCAGCTAGCCGACTGACATGCCGGTCACACACGTTCAGCCGCCCTCCCGGCTCCTTCCCGTGCTCGGCCCCGCCAGGGACACCCACAACCAACCAACAACACAGGAGGCTCCCACCCCAAAGAACACCGACAACTAACCGGCCGAGATACTTGTCGCTGACCGGACAAGGTAACTGACACCGGATAGCCAATTGCTTCGTGAAGCGTGATCGGCCTTCCCGCTCGCTGGCCACCGATGCGCCAGCGCCACAGCCACCGCCCTAGGCGCTGCGCTTGCGCGAACTGCCCGCAGGCGATGACGAGACGCTGGAGGGACGCTGATGTATCGCAAGCACTTCGCAATATGCACAAGACCATCGCTTGAGAGCTCGGCCTGCCGGTGGAGCGTCATCGTGCGGCGGCGTTCCGCACGATCCGCTCGGAGATCACGCGATTGACGCCGGAGGCGAAGCAGCGCCCGGTGCTAATCCTCGATGAGACACATCGCCTCAGAAACGAGGTGCTCAAGGATCTGCGCCTGCTGACCAATTATCAGATGGATTCGGACAATCGCCTCTGTCTGTTGATGGTCGGGCTCACGGCCCCGGCATGATCTTCCACTTCCGGGACATTGGCGAGGAGATCGGCACCGTCGACACCAAACGGCCCAACCCGAATCTGGGCCGCTTCCGCGACGACCAGATCCGCGCCGGCTCCGCCGGCATCGGCGTCAGCTTGTCGTCGATGGCCCGCAACTTCGAGGGCAACGATCCCTGGCTCGAAATCCTCGGCCACGACGAGGACGAGGACGAGGTCAATCTGGAGCGGATGGCCGCCGGCGCAGGTGCCGTGCTCTACAACCACGGTCGCTGGGACCAAAGCGACCGCCTCGGCCGCGTGGAGCGGGCCTGACTCGAAAACGGGCGCGGCCATGCCGACCTGCTGTTCAGCTCGTCGCGAAGAGGTCAACGGTATCTGGCAGGACATCGCCGACGGCATTCTGACTAACGTCAGCGTCGGCTACTTGATCGACGAGCGCAGGTTGATCGCCAGCGCCGCCATCGCAAAGTCCCGCACGGTGAGCATCGAACATGTCCAGAGCGCGCGCGACGAGGTGGCGCCACGACAACGCGCCAGGAGTTGCTCACCTGCCAGCTGCCTGACCACTGGACGCCCGTGCAGGCACTGGAGGTGCACGAGGCGCTTACCGGATTCGCCGATGCGCTGTGAGCCTGCTACGGCCTACAGATTCAACAGTTGCTCGCCGAGGATCGGCTCAACGAAACCCCGCAGCTCGACCTGTTCGACCCCGGCGCCTTCAGGCTGCGGAATGCCTTGGCGACGTTGACCAGCATCGGCCTGTCCAGCCATGCGGGCGCTCGCGGAGACCCACGCCGAAGCAAAATCGGCGGTGAACGCGATGAGGAGCGCTGGCTCAACACGCGACACCACGAATTGTTCCACCGATAGCGGACATTGCCGTAACGTCTCGTTACTTCGTCCTGCAGCCAGACGGCCGGGAAGTCGCCATCGAGAATCCCCAGGGCATTGTTAAAAAAGGCTTTATCTTAAATTCTTAGAAGTTGGCACGCAGTCTGCGTTATCTCTAGCAAGTCCCGGCATCGGCCGGTACCGGAAACCAACCATCGTTCAAGTAGAAAACTGGAGAGCTAACCATGAAGATCCTCATCACCGCCGTCGCCGCTACCCTGTTCACCGCCGCCGCCACGACCGTCAGTGCTGCCGACGTCTACCAGGGGTTTGCAGGCAACCCGGACTTGGTCCGTCAGTACAACGCGGTCGAGACCGTCGCCGTGCAGCCCGGCATCGGCAGCGACATCGACAGCTACCATGGCATTGCCGACGGCAACAGCGATCTGTTCAACGTCGTGATTGACGGGCCGGCCAACAGCGGCGATGCACCGCAGATC
>JBATTL010000223.1:0-4864 GCA_049670525.1 Thiohalocapsa sp.
CCCCAGGAGATTGCCGACATCGCCGTCTATCTTCAGGGCCTGCCCACACCGGCGGGCATGGGCCGCGGACCCGGCAGCGGCCTGGACCGCGGTAAGGAACTCTATCAGCGCCCGTGCGAGGACTGTCATGGCGAGCGGGGCGAGGGCGATGCCGACAAGTTCTATCCCCGCGTTGGCGGTCAGCCTTTGCCTACCTGCTGCGCGAGACGCGCCTGATCCGTGACGGCTACCGGCGTAACGCCCATCCGGATATGGTCGAGGCGGTCGCCGGCTACAGCGAGGGCGAGCTCGCTGCGGTCGCGTATTATATGGCGCAGCTGCCCGGCGTGACGTCAACTGCGGGCAACGGTGACCCGCACAACTGATCGGTAAGGCACAGCGGTCCCGCGCTTCGACGCAAGCGCCAACAACAATTCGGAGCAGGCAAGCAGGCGGGTGGGCTGAGGGTGTCGATGGGCTGGCATGGTCTGCGCACAATACGGGACTCTTAGCAGGCTACGGGCAAGGACGGAGCACGATACGGGCCAGGATGCCTGTGAACTAGTTCATAGGACGCCCTTGGCCCAGGGTCTATTCTCACACGGTCTTCCAGGTTAATCGCGCCCGGCTTTGGGGTGTTTGAGGAGGGCAGGTGTCGGAATCGACGCCACTAGAATCAGCAATTTTCGCGCAGGGATGCGTCCTTTTTTCCAATCGCTCCGCTGCCGCCCTCGTCGATATCCGCCCGACCAGTTCGTGTTTCCCGCGGCGTCGCCGCACCGACCCTCGTCAATGCCCCTCACATCACGGCGCGTCGACTCGTCCATATCAATGCTGCGATGGCGCAGCCTGGTATTGACGGCGCCAGCTCAGGCCGCACCCCACCTTTGAAATCGGGGATTGACAAGGCTCCGCGATCGGAGAGGCTGCCCCTGTTCCTCGGTCATCCCGACACCAGAACGCACGAGCAGAGCCCGTCACCCTGGCGCGGGGCGGAAGAAAACAGATCGAGAGTGATCGAAACCCAGGAGGGCGTCGCGTGAGCGCCAGGAATGAGGTGAGCGCGTCCATGCGCTCAAAGTGCTGATTCGCACAGCTTGTCCCTAAGTGTCCGCCTTCCGCGGCAGCCCGGTCCGTAGACGGCCTCCAGCGAGACTCAATTTCAGACTATCCCAGTAATCGCCCAACACCTATGAACAATGTCACACTGCGCCAAGAGCGCATCGTACTCCGCAGATTGTGCTGGGGAAATCGTACTGGTCGGATTCACAACGCCAGTTCGATACCGCTGATCAGCGCGCCGGGGAGCAGCGCGCTGTCCGACGAACGTCCATCATAGGTCTCGGGGGAGAAGATCAGGTCGCGTTCGCGGGTCAGGCCCTCAAGCCGTTCCCCGAACAAACGGTATAGGGAATCGTCGAAACGCATCACCGCAACCGGGGCGACCAGCACACCGTCTTCTGCCCAGAAGGAGCCGAAGCGCGTCATTCCCGTAACGCGGCAGCTGTTGCGGTCGGACCAGTTGCAGTACCAAAGATTGCCAACATAGAGACCGGTGCCGAGTCTCGCTAGCGCATCCGCGGAAAACAGGTCGCCAGCGCCGACCTCGACGGACTCCGGATACTCCGTCGTGGCATTGACCTGAGCGCCATATTCCTTCGCGCTGCGGGCATCGACCAGGCATTCGCCGAAGCGTCCGCCCGAGATCAGGGGCACACGCTCGGGCTTGGCGAAACCTTCGGTGGTGAAACCAGGAGCGAGCCCGCGATCGCTGGACTCGCTGATGGACAGATGTGGATCCAGTTTGACCTCACCATTGGCCAAGGCCAACAGCGACGTCTGCCGGGTGCGATGATCGCGCAAACCGAACCCGCCCCATGCGAGCATGTCCACAAGCTCCTGTAATGCGGCAGGGGCCAGGAATGCGCGGTAACAACCGGGCTCGATCCGTCGTTGAGGCCGCACCATGACCTGCAAGCGCTCCCGTTGCAATGCGATGCGCGTAGCCAGCTCATCGGGCTCCCATGTGAAGCCGCTGTAAGTGCCCTTGATCGCCTTGTCCCGGTCCAGGTAGCAGCTCCAGTCGAGATTAAAACTCGCACTCTGGTGCCAGCAGCGGTGGCCAATGGAGCTGGCAAGCCCCTCGGCGATGCACCCCGAGGCCCAGATACCGACCAAGTCCAGCCCCTCGGCCAGGTCAACCAAGATGCCGATGGCCTCGTCGGTGGCGGGCATGGTCGCGGTGATCAGTTGGCTGGTCTCAAAGGGTTGCTCGCAGAAGTTCAGATACGGATCATCGGGCACGTGCGGAAGGCGCTCGCGCAACCGGCCCAGCAACGCGAGCGCCAGTGCCAAGTCGGTCTCGCCGTTACCGCAAAGGCCGCAATCGCCATCTGCCTGTTTGGAACCTTCGATCAGGGTCAAGGCCAGCGTGGCGCTGTGCACGTTGCCGGCCTGACGCACCCGGTTCTGATTCAGGCGCACGAAGTCGGAGTCGTCAACGGCGACGTTCGCGAACAGGATCTCGCTGCCGTTGAGACGTTCGATGAGGCGCTCCGAAAGCGTGAAGAAAGCCTCCTGTTTCATAACCCGCCCCCAAACACGTCGACATCCCGAAACAGACAGGGCGGCGACGCGTGACCGACGAAAACCGACTGATTCGGCTCGCCCTTTCCGCAATTGCGCACACCGCGTACCTCCAAGGTCTCGGGCCCGCCTACGCCGTCGAGGCTGCGCCAGAACGCCTCGGATACACCGCGATAGCCAGGGTTGCGCACGAGACCCTTCAGCTCGCCGTCCTCGATCAGCCGACCGAGCTCGCAACCGAACTGGAACTTGTTGCGGCTGTCGTCAATGGACCAGGAGCGGTTGGTATCCATCAGTACACCGCGTTCCACGCGGGCGATCAGCTCGTCGAGCATGCCCTCGCCAGGCTCCAGATTGATGTTGGCCATGCGGTCGATGGGCGGACGATCCCAATCGCTGGCGCGGGCATTGGCGGTACCGTTGAGGCGGCTTCGGCGCTGGGACAGAACGCCGCCGAGGGGCCGCTCCAGGATGCCGTCGCGAATCAGGTGCACGCGCCGCGCCGGGGTACCGTCATCGTCGGCGGCGTAGCTCACTAGCTCGCCGGGAACGGTGGGATCGAAGGTGACGTTGAGCAGCGATGAGCCGTAGCGATAAGTGCCGAACATGTCCGGCGTCACAAAGGACAGACCGGCGTAGTTACGCTCATCGCCGAGGATGCGGTCGAGCTCCAGGGGATGTCCGATCGATTCGTGAATCTGCAATGTCATCTGGCTCGGCAGCAGCACCAGATCGCGACGTCCGACCGGGCACTCCGGCGCCTCCACCAGCGCGATCGCCTCGCTCGCCACCAGTTCCGCGTCGTCCACCAAGCCCGTGGCGGCGATGCGCTCCAGACCGCCCTGCTGGGCATGATCCGCGCCCCCGCCACGGCGCGTCTGGGTCTGGCCATCCGCATGGGCCGTGGCCGACAGTCCGCAATGCACATAGTCCCAGTGCTGCGCGATCTCGCCGCCGTCGGATGTGACCAGCAACTGTGCGATGCCGCTATGGCCAAGCCAAGCGGCACGCTCGACGATGCGCTCATCCACATTTAGTCCCGCGCAGGCATCGAGCAGGATCGCGAGCTTGTCATCCAGCGTCCAGGATGCCCAGGGCTGCGCAACCGGCGCACGGAACTCAGTGCGCAAGGTGCTACGCGGATGCTGGCGGGCGTCGAACAGCCCCAGGCGCGCATGCAATGCCGCGAAGCCGAGCGCGCGCTCGAATGCCGCGCTGAGACCTGATGCGCTCAGGTTGCTTGTGGCGCCGTAGCCGATGCCGGCGTCAGCGACGACGGTGACCATTGCGCCGCGAGATAGGGAAAGGCTACTCGGCTCCGCGACATCGTCGCGCACCACAAGCCCCTCGCCGGTCTGGTCGACCAACCGCAGACTCCAGTAGTCTGCGTTGGGGGCCGCTGCGGCGAAGGCGTTTGCGATTTCGCGGAGCTGGTTCATGGGTTCGATCTGAGTTTGCATGCCGGCCCGATCAATTGTCTGTCGATGATGTTCAGGATAGAACAGCGTGGTGGGTTCGCTCCGTGCTGTTCGACAGCCTGCGCTGGGTGTCATTCTCAGCGATGTCTGGGGAAGCAGTCCGCGTCGATCCGCGATTCCCAGACCAACGCGTTCCTATCGGATCTTGATGGGATGGATGTGGGGTCGACCGCCGTCCGATGCATGGCCGCTGGGACGAAAATCGCGTTCCCGTCCGGTCAAGGGTTGGTCGCAGCGTCGTGCTAAGATCCGCGCCCATGCTGTCCTATCCCGACATCGATCCCGTTGCCGTCGCCATCGGTCCGCTGCAGATCCACTGGTACGGCCTGATGTATCTGATCGGCTTCGCCGCCGCCTGGCTGCTCGGTCGCTGGCGCGCATCCCGCCCCGGTTCCGGCTGGACCACGGACATAGTCGATGACCTGATCTTCTACTGCGTCATTGGCACCATCGCCGGCGGGCGTCTGGGCTACATGTTGTTCTACGGATTCGACCAGATCCTGGCCAATCCGTTAAATGTACTCAAGGTCTGGGAAGGAGGAATGTCCTTCCATGGCGGTCTGATCGGCGTGCTCACCGCGATCGGCCTGTTTGCACGCAAACACCGGATGCGGTTCTTCCAAGTCGGGGATTTCGTGGCACCGCTGGTGCCACTTGGACTGCTCGCGGGACGTATCGGCAACTTTATCAATGGCGAGCTCTGGGGACACGCCACCAGCGTCGCCTTGGGCATGCGCCTGCCGTGCGAGCGGTTCGCGCAATACTGCGTCGGGTTGCCCGTGGACGCCGTCTGGAGCCAGCCGCTGCACGCATCTCAGCTC
>JBATTL010000224.1:0-12108 GCA_049670525.1 Thiohalocapsa sp.
GGCGATGAGCTGAGCGGCCTCGCGAGGGGAAAACTGGTGACCGACACCGTCCTCGAAGTAGCCCGGCGTAAACACCACGGTGTCCTTGCCCAACGCACGCAGCCGTTGCAACAGCGCATCGGTCGGCAGGCCGGCGAGAAACTCGACGGTGACCCTGTCCTGGAAGCGCGATACTTCAGAGCGCAATACGGCTTCCCAGGCGCGATCCTGCGCGGAGGCGCCCGTCACCACCAGCAGCCTTCGGGCGCGCGGATGCCAGCGCAGCGCAAGGTCGATGGTGCCTGGGAAATCGTATTCGATGGGAACGCCGACAACGTCCGCCGGCAGTGGCGGGCGCGATTGCAGGTACGACCGGGGAACGGCCGCATGTATGACCGGGACTTGCGGAAACAGCTCGGCGCGATGGCGGAGCACGAAATCAAGCGCCCCCTTACCCGCGACGACCAGCACGGCCGGCGGTCGCAATGCGTACTTCTCGCGCAGGAAACTGGTTAAGACGCGCGTGTAGGACTCGCCGTCAAAACGGGGATAGTCAAGAAACTCCGCATTCAGCTCCGTCGAATTGGCGAGCGTCTCGCGCAGGGCGGCTTCGAACTCGAGATTCGCCGGCAGCAAGCGATGGTGGGAATACAGCACGACAACGTACCGGTTCTCCGCGGCCGGGGCGGCAGCCGCAAACAAGAGCCAGCACGCGACCCAAAGTCTTAACATCGATCCGTGTTTTGCTCGACATATCATTGAGAAGCGACCTCGAAACCGCGGCAAGCGCGACTGGACTTGGAGGCATTCGCCGTGGCTGTTCACAACATTGAAAGGCTATTAGCAGAAATCGAATGGCAAAGACGGCGCCCGGCTTCCCGAACGCCATTTTTCATGTCAAACGCTGACTAGATCAGATCAATCCATCGCCTCGGACAGCGGCAGAGCCAGGAACTCGGGGTAGTTCGGCGACAGGCTCATCTTCTCGAAAATGCCAGCCGCCTGATCGTAGGTGGCGGTGTCCTCGCGCTGGACGGTGACGGTGGCTTTCACCTTGGCCAACTCCTCGAAGATCAGCGCGCGCAACATGTCGGCGTGGGACACTGACCAGTTCGTCGTCTTCACCGCGCAAATGGGCACGAGCGCTTGACGAAGGCCACTGCTCGACCGTCCGTCAGAGCCCGGCCCGGACCGGGTTGCGCTCGATATAGCGAGCAGCAGCAAGCAGTTGCGGCTCGTCCGTCACGAACGTGCTGACGCCGGTCGTCCTCGATGCGCACTTCGCCCTCCTGGGTTGGCCCAGCCGCACGTTGACGATCCTGCACCAAAGGGGCTCGACGCCTGCGCGTGGCCTTGTTGGCCGAACGCGCGGATGCCGAGCTGAGCTTCCGCAGCGAGGCGGACCAAAGAATCATTATCTGGTTGGGTCTCTTATGCCGCCTAGTCGAAATTGGGATCGCGATCGCAATCGTGACTGCAATAAGCGGCGTTGTACTCGCAAACACCCAGGCCGCGTTACTAATCGATCGGCGGTAACGCCGGATTTCTCGTGTCTAGACGTTGTGTGGTTGCGATTCCGATAGCGATCCCGATTTCGAGTACGACGACGCCAACCGTTGATTCGACCGATTCTGCGTCGGTTGCCGTCCCTGACTATGAACGACACCCAGACTCGATCTGGCATGTAGAATTTCCGAAATTATCGCAAATAGATGGGGGGTGGTGTGCTGTGGCCAAGGCGCACCGTTACTAGACCCGCCTGAGCAGCCTGAACGGCTTCGTCTGCTCAAAGAGCCCCCTTTGGAAACATCCGATCGTTTGGCCGAGTGGGTCAAGGGTCGCGCCCTTGAGCATGGCTCAGTCCAAGGAGGTTTAGGCATGGCCGTGGGCTGCGCCGAAGATCTGGTCTATGCGGACTTATTCATCAGGGGGCCATAGAGACCATTCAGAAGACAGGGTTGTGCTACGGTTATGGTCCCCAAACCGAGCTGGAGCAGCGGTTCGCCTGGGCGGTCTTGGCGGTCGCTACGTCCTCCGACGCGGGAGAACGTCAAGCGGCGCTCGTACGTATGGAGGACGTGCACCAGGCTCTTTACCAACAGGTTGTCGGAACCTTGATCCAGGAAACGGTCGTAAGACACCTCTCAGGGGTGCTGGTTGAACCAATCCTCCACGAAGTGCTCTCGAAAATCCTGAAAACGGAAGCCGCGGGCGGCGTTCCGGGCCTCGGGATCGCAGTTGGGATTGCCGATGGCGTTGGCATGATCAAAGACGTCAACAGCGCCGCGCGACACGAGTTTCAACGGCGATGGCTGTTGGAAAACCAAGCCAAGCCTGCCTGACAGGCTGCGCAACCCCGAGCCCTGTTGGAAGCCGGCGCGCTGCTGCGACCGTTGCATTCTCAACCCCAAAAAGGGCGCAGACAATCAAGCGCAGCGTGGTACGGAAATCCCGAGAAATCAACTTACTCTGGTGCCCAAGCGCATGCACCTGTTGTCAATCGACGCACGCCACAGTATGCACTTGCTGCTGACCGCCCTGCTGATTGCAACCTGCGTGGCGACCTCCGGGCTGGTGCGTGCGCAATCGGCAGCGGAGCCGGACGCTGCCGCGTCCGTCCAGGCCCCACTGGTCATTGGCACCCGTCAGGTCCCGCCATTCGCGATGCGGAACGCCGAGGGTAGCTGGAGCGGCATCACCATCGATCTCTGGGCGCAGATCGCCGAGCAGCTGAGCCTGGACTACCGGCTGGTGGAGCTGGAACTGAGCCGGATGATCGATGACTTGGCCAAGGGTGAGGTGGATGCCGTCGCCGCCGCGTTGACCATCACGAGCGCGCGCGAGCGGCGGGTGGATTTCACCCAGCCGTTCTACACGTCGGGGCTCGGCATCGCAGTCGCGCAGCACCCCGAAGGTGGCTTCATCGCGACCATACAGCGCCTGTTCTCGGGTCGTTTCCTGCACAGCGTGGCAGCCCTGCTCGGGCTGCTGACGCTGATCGGGATGCTGATCTGGCTGGCCGAGCGCCGCCGCAACGCCCAGTTTCACGGTGGCCTGGCGCGAGGTGTCGGCTCCGGTCTCTGGTGGTCCGCGGTCACAATGACAACCGTCGGCTACGGTGACAAGGCACCGATCACGGCCATTGGCCGCGGTATCGCGCTCGTGTGGATGTTCGCCAGCGTGATCATCGTCTCCGGTTTCACCGCCGCCATCGCTACTGCCCTCACGGTCGGCGAGCTGAGGCACCCCATCCGCGGCCCGAACGACCTCTACGGCACCCGCGTGATTACGGTCGCCGGCAGCACCAGTGCGGAGTTCCTGACTCGCTTCCGAGTCCGTCACAAGACCGTCCCGGCCCTGGAGCAGGCGCTAAACCAGCTCGCCGCCGGCGACGCGGACGCGGTGCTGTACGACGCGCCGATCCTGCGCTTCCTGATCGCCAGGCATCACGCGAAGTCCCTGCGCGTGCTGCCCCAGGTCCTCCAGCGGCAGGACTACGGCATCGCGTTGCCGCAGCCGAGCCCGCTGCGCGAGTCCATCAATCGGGCACTGCTGGAAATCACTCGCGGCGAGAAGTGGGAAGCCGAACTGGAGCGCTATATTGGGACCAACCAATGACCCTGGATCGAACCGTCGACATCATGATCTACTGCTTTTCCAAAACCGTCGATTGGCAAGGCTGGCTCGAAGTCAACCAGGACATGCTCTTTCGCTGTTGCGCCATCGTCGAGGCCAACGGCCTGGGCATCGCGTTCCCGAGTCAGACGCTGTAACTGAGTCAGGACGGCGGGCAAAAGGAATGATGCCTTGGCGCCCCGCCGGCCGCGAGCAGTGCGGTGACAGCGACCAGCAACGTCCAACGGATGGCGGAGACCGCGACCGCCATGTTCACCACCATTGAGACAGTGGAAACGAGGGGTGGATCTTAGGCGATTTCTGTCAAATCGCCTTAACCGAATGGCAGTGAACCGGATACCTGGTGCTGCGAGTATGGCCGAGACCGCACGGTCGTGCCGACAGCATTGATCGAAGACGAGGCCTACACAGATGCTAAAGGAGATTTTGAACAGGATACAATTACTCGAACCTGCTAGAGATGTCAGAAATGCGGCGCGACTCGGGCGGAAACGTCTAGCCTGGACCTGGAAGCGTCGTTTTGGTCAGGTAGATAGTCGGCTTGTTAGAGCTCATCTGGACAATTCCGCGCAAGGCAAATTGCACCTCGGCGCGGGCAATCACATACTTAAGGGTTGGTTGAACGCCGATCTCTATCCGGCCTCAGCGGACGTATTGCATCTTGATGCGCGCATGCCGTTTCCTTTTCCAGATAACACCTTCGCTTTCGTATTCTCTGAGCACATGATCGAGCATCTTAGCTATCACGACGGTGTCAATATGCTCGTGGAGTGTTTGCGGGTATTGTCACCTGGCGGCAGGATCCGAATATCGACACCCGATTTTAATTTCCTGCTCAATATCTATCGTGATCCAACATCTTCTTTGCACCAAGATTACATTGCGTGGCAACTTGAGTGGATAAATCGCAACGATATGGCGACGGCGCCTTCGATCGAGCCGATCTTTGTAGTGAATAACTTCGTCAGGGACTGGGGGCACGAGTTTATTTATGATCCTGCGGTCTTGCATCTCGCGCTAGAGAGCGCTGGCTTTGTTAATCTCACCGCGTGCGCCATGAATGAAAGTGAGCTTCCCGAACTCAGCGCTCTGGAAAACGAAGGGCGTGCCCCTAGCGGTTTCATCGCCCTGGAGACCATGACGCTAGAAGGCACAAAACCAGCGAGGAGGTAGACCAGGACGGCTTGCCATGACGCTGCAAAACGTTGACGATATGTTTCCACTGGCCCCGATGCAGCATTTGATGCTGATGCATTCACTACCTGAGCAAGGTTAGTCGTCGCCCTGCATAAGGCGCTGCGGACGGCGTTCGTGCGGGATAGGCTCTGACCATACCGATAGTCTTCGACGCCTTGAGCTTTTCCGGCCGATGAATCCATCCAGCGCAAACGCATCCGCGCGAACGCAGCCACAACCGCAGCCATGGAGAAGGCTCGGCTGTCTGGAAGACCCATTTCGTGTATGCTTCGATCAGCGTTTCGTTTATCTCGGCCATGACCAGGAGCAGGGTTTCCAACGCCTGGTCCGACGCGTCAGGGCCGGGGAGTGCGTCTCGCTGGTCACCGGGGGTGCCGGAACAGGGAAAACCACCCTGCTCAGCCAGCTAGCTGCAGACTTGAATGCATCGAGCCCATTGGTCCTGTTTTTCGCGACTCCGCCCCAGAGCCTTGCGTCGTTGCTGCAGGTGGGGCTCCGGGTGGGGCTCCAGGATTGCCCTGAACAGTCGGGCGGACCATTCGCCAGCGGTTCTGGTACCGCCGACCCGGCGGTGCAGCTCCGGGCGTTCTTGTCCGGGATTGATTCGCAAGCCATTCCCCTGCTGCTGATCGACGAGGCGCAGTCGCTTGGGGATGAACTGCTCGGCGATATGCTCGCGCTGGCTGCACCGGGTGCGGGCGGGCAGCGGCTGTTGCGGATGGTCCTTGCCGGTGACCCGTCCCTGGCTGGGCGACTGCGGGAGGCGCCCTTCGGCGGCCCGCCATTCCCCTTGGGTTATCATTATCGAGTGCCGGCCCTGTCGAAGCCTAAGGTCTCGGCCTTCATACGTCATCGCCTAAGCGCCGCAGGTTGCGAGGACTGTGCGCCATTCGCCGATGAAGCCGTAGAGCGCATCGCCGGCTATGCCAATGGTGTCGTCGGAACAGTCAATACGCTTTGCCGCCTCGCACTGTTCTTCTCCGCCAAGGACGGGGAGACTCGAGTTTCCGCGAGCTCGGTCGATCGAGGGGCCTCGACGGCACTTTTGAGTCAAGCAGGGCCGAAGGTGAGTTATGCAAGTACGCAGGTCTCAGCTCCCCAGACGAAGACGGCATTGGGACCTGAGCCGAGTCGCCACAACGCCGATCGTCTGCATGCGGATTCAACCGATGCCAAGAGCGCAGCGCCGGCCGAAACGGCGCCGCGACCGGCGAATAGGTCGAATGCCTTACAGGCTTCAGTCGGCCCGACAACGACACCTGGCACTTCAGCAGGGGTTCGGGACCCGGAGTTGTCAAACGGGGGGATTGATTCCGGGCACGGGCGATCGCGCTCCCGGCGATGGATCCGACTAGCCGCGGCGATGTCGGTGCTTGCGGCCACGGCCTCGTTGCTCGCTTTCCATGTCTCTTCGCTGAATCATCGCCCTCAGGGCCGAGTTGCCAAACCTGAGGCTGGGGTTCTTTCCGAGGCTCCTGTGCCAATGGACCGCGTCACGGAGGAAACGGGCCCCTTGGACGGGAGGGAGCCCGCCGGCTCGAGTAGTGGGCAAGGCGAGACGCCCGCACAAGTCACCACGACCGGTGTTTCGCTTGCTCCTTCCGAGGCGGCGGAGGCGCCGGCAAACGATGTCCGGAATCAGGAAAAGGTGCTATCGGTGGCATCCGCGCTGCAACTGGAAACCCTGGTGGTAGAAGATGCCGAGATCGACCGAATGCTGGCGCAGGCCCAGGCGCATTTCGACGCGGACCGCCTTGTGGCGCCGCGGTTCGACAATGCGTTTGCCGTTTATCGACAGATTTTGCGAGCGAATCCCGGAAACTCGTCGGCTTTGAATGGTGTGGCTGCAATACGGTCACGTCTGCTCGACTATGCGCGCGTCGAGTCTGACCTCGGAGATGCGGTCAACGCCCGTAGCCACTTGCAGAAAATTCGTGCTATTGACGAGCAGTTGGGACAGATGGGCCATGAGGTTAGTGAACCGAAGGGGGACTCGCGCGACACCGGGCTTCGGCTATCCCCGCCCCGGAATCTCAGGCCAACGGTGAGCTCGGGAAACAGCAGATGACCGCATTGAGGTTAAGCTAAGGGCTGCCCTTTGCGTCCGATCCTCCGCGACGGGCTGCCGTCTCAGCTCGTTCGATTGCACTCAACACTCGGAGTAGCCTATGTCCAACAGAATCCGGCATTTGATGTTCATATTCTGGCTAATTCCGGGGGCACTGTTCTCAGCCCTCGGCGCCTATGCGGCGGAGGTGAACCTGACCGCCGAACTGCCATACCTGGATATCAAGTACGAAGGGAAACAGGTGCGCATCCAGCGAATACAGGATACTCAGAATCGACTGGACAATAGCTTTACCAAGACATCCCGTCCCTGCCCGCCGTTCTGCATTGGTCCGATGCATGCGGCCGTAGGCGTGACAACGGTCGGTGAGCTCGAGTTGTTCAATTTCCTTATCGAGAAGGTTCGAACAGGAACTGGACTGCTGATCGACTCGCGGCTGCCGGAGTGGTTCCAGAAAGGCACCATACCGGGCTCTGTCAATATCCCATGGACACTCCTTGTGAAGGGGCCGGACAATCCTCACACGGCTCGAATCCTGCGCGCACTGGGTGCGAAAGAGGAGGCTGGGGCATGGGATTTCAGGCCGGCCCTCGATCTCATGCTGTTCTGTAACGGGCCCTGGTGCGATCAATCTCCGCGTGCGATCAAGAATCTTACGTTGTTGGGTTATCCACCCCAGAAGCTCTATTACTACCGCGGAGGGATGCAACTATGGCAGATACTGGGCTTGACGACCGCCGTTCCAGAGCAATGACGCCATCTCGAACAGGCCTTGGCCGGGCATGTGCCTGGAGCGTACTCGTCGGCTTAGTCGTTGCATGCATCGCTGCGACCTGGCCGGCCGGGTATGTTTCGGCTACCGAATCCGAATCGGAATATGTCGCGGAGTCTGCGGTTGCAACCGACTATGAGCAGGTAGTCGCGTCGGAAGCCGAGGGATTTCGTCCTTCGGGAATTCCCGTGGAAGCGGCTTCTAGGCCAGCTCGTGCGGAGGCCGCGGAGACCTCTAGCGCATCCAATCGCGAGCAGGTCGATCGAATCAAAGCCGCTGTGCATGCGGCGCTCGGGGAGCCGCCACCTTCTGCTGAGCCTATTCCGTCCCGCCGTCAGCGGTTACGGCAACTGGTTGTCGAGACACCGGTGCCGGACAGCCTCGAGGGGGATCAGTACGTTGGCGAATTGCGCGATGAAGTCTCGCAAACGATCGTCTTTGGGCCCGCGGTCGGCGCCGGGGCGCCCACCGATGGCCCTGGCGTCTTAGACAAGGCGACCGAGCCTGCACCTGGGACCTACCAGGTCCAACCCGGTGATTCGCTATGGAAGATCGCCGAAGCGCTATTGGGCGACGGTTACCAGTGGACCTCGATCTACGAGGCCAACCAAGACTCCCTAATGCACAAGGACGTCCTGTCAGTGGGGCAGCGTCTGAAGATTCCGAATCTCTGAGCACATGAGCGCGATTGTTCGGCTGTCCACGGTGAGAGTCAATCGGATGCGGACCAAACCTCCAGTGTCGCGAGTCTCCCGAGCGCAGTAGGTATCTCATCGATGATCGGCATCCCTTCGATGCTCCCGATTATCTACTGGTAGGTGGTCAGCACGACAATCTCGTCGTTTTCGATCAAGCGCAGGCCCTCGTCGCGCCCGGGGTTGAGCTGCACGCCTCCGCCCGGCTGACCGTCCTGCCCAGTTCTGCGAATGCCGATGGCGATCTCGCCGTGGGCATCGGCGGCCCGCTGCAGGTCGGCAAAGCGGTAGACGCGCTCCCTTGCGCTTGCGTCAGGGACTGCAAATGTATCGCGGGTTTCGGCCAATTCGTAGTCGGCGATGCGGCGGAAGAAAATCTCGCTGCCGCCCGAGCCGAACAGCTCGTCGAACACCACACGCAGCTCGCGCCGCAAAGCGACGCGGACCAGCATGTGGCTGATGATGACCGGGCTGACGATGACCTCGCCACGCCGGTTCTTGAACAGGGCAACGTTGTCCGGATCGCTCAACTCCACCAGCACCGGCGGCGCCTTTTCGGCGTCTTCCATGACCTCCCGGAGCAGTATATAGCCCAGGATGGTGCGCGCGTCCGACTCGGCGTCGGACTTGATGCGCTCGCTGGACAACAGAACCAGGTTGTCGTATCCGGCCGGATCCACGCTCTCCAGGTAGGCGGGAACGGTATAGTCGAACTCCAGCTGTCGGATCCCGAGATGCTCCGTGGAGGGCGCCTCCGCCGCGATGCGTTTTTCGCGCTTGGCGGCCGACACCTGGGACACGATGTCGATGGTGAACGCCTCTTCGGAGTGCGCAGCGAACTCCTCCAGCAGGGCCGGAACCCGATGGTTCCAGCCCAGCACTAGCACCCGGCGCCGGGGGAGCGCCTCGCACTCGGGTGCAGGCCTCGTTGGCAGGTCGGGCGCTGCACCGATGGTCTCCGGCGCCGCCGCATCCCTGTAGCTCGGGGCCAGCACCGCAATGCGGTCGTTCGCCTCCAGTCGCAGATCGTCGGGTGGTTTGAGAAGCGCCCGGAAATCATCTCCTCGGGGGCGCACCACACCGAGCAGCACGCCCTCGGGAAAGGCATAGGCCAGTTGCTGGACGGAGACGCCTGCGAGCTGTGGCTCTTCGCGGACGTAAATCTGGCTGCCGCTGACATCAGACAGAAACTCGCCATAGACATGGGAAAGTCCAGGGTGGCGGACGTTCTGCACCATCAGGCGGCTGATCGTCTCGTCGCCCGCGACAATCTCCATTGGACCAGGATAGAGGGCGCGCAGGGTGCCGGCATAGCGCATGTCCTGGAGCTCGGCCACGACCAGTGGCAGTTCCGCAGGCGGCGCCCCCTCCAGCGCTGCGCCGATGGTCATCAGGGTCTTGACCGTGCGCGTGTCGGCTTCGAGCGTGCTGCTCGCGCTGGTGTCGGCGGCCGGTATCAGGATGGCGCCGGCATGGGCGAAATCGACCCGCGCAAGGTCGTCCAGGCGCAACGGTGTACCGCTGCGCAAGATGATCTGCCGGTCGTTCCAATCGGCTCCGAGCTCAAGCTTGATGTGCTGCCCGAGGCTGGAATCCGCGCGTTCCGCCAACAAAGCCACGCGCAGGCGGCGGGCCCCGCGTCGACGCAGGAAACGCTCCACCCGCCCCTGAGAGACCAGGATCTCGTGCAGGATCGTCAGCGTGCGGTTGGTCCAGCCCAGGAGCACGAAGTGCGCATCGAGGGTGACCGGCGTCAGCCCCTGCTCCAGGCGGTCCATGGTCTCGCCCAGCCATTGCACGAGAATGGCGATGAGCGCCCCGGTAAACAGGACATAGCCAAGCAGGGTGATAGCCGTCGATACCGTGGCTTTGGCGACGCCTTGATCGTCGCCCAGGTAGCCTGGATCGGTGAGACGCAGGAAGGCCCACCAGATTGCGTCCGCGGCGGAGTCGAAGCCGGGCGCGAGCGCGCGTGCCAGTAGACCCGCGACGGTCGCGACCAGTACGACCAGTACGACCAGGATCAACATGAGGGCAAAGCGCGCCGCAGGCCCGCGAACCATGGTCTGTTCCAGCCGGAACAGGAGCGAGTTTTTCAGTCTAGCGAACAAGTGGTTGCCTCCGAAGGACCTACCGGGTCTACGCGCCTGCAACGGACAGCGCCTAACCAACGCTGTCGATGGTCACTTGCAACAGCCCGTCGGAATCGAGATGCAGGTCCCTCTGCTTGACCGATCGAATGCGCGCCGTTGGCTTGTTCTCCAACCGCTATCACGGCCCCGCATCCGGCGCATCTCGCTGCAGCACCTTCTCGCATGAGCTGTCGAAGACGGTCAAGCGACCGAAGCGAAAAGGGCCTAGGGAAAAGGGTCTGGCTCGAATGGCGCTGGTTCAAACAGCTGGCCTGATCGTTTCAGCAGCTTAGAGCGGTGAGCCTTAGTGCCCACGTGCAGAGTCTTCTCGGCGTAGAGCCGCGTCTCACTCTCGCGTCGCCTCAAATCGCCCATCCATTGCTCAACCCGAATTATCGGGCGTCATCGCTCGTAGAGGTGGCTCCGACCTCCAAACTCCAGCGCCGCGTCCAGCAGGACATCCAAGGCGGCCCGATTGGCCCAGTCCGCGCGACAGGGCAGCATCAGCCGACCCAATTGGCCGGCCAATCGCCCCTGAAGCAGCATGCGCTGGCGGGCGATGGCGGCTTACATTGCTTCGCTCATGGCATTGATCTCGCTGTAGTGGTTAGATTTGTCTTCCCGATGTTTGCCGGCGGCGCCAGGGGATAGGCAGGGAGAGGCCCGCACCCCCGGGTCCATTATTGGGAATGCGTCGGGCATCGCTCTCGGCCCGACCGCCGCCAGCCGGCCGTCCGGCTAGGCTGCCGCGGCAAGCGGTTCCCGGCTCACCGGTTGCCAGCCAGTGCCCGGCACACGCCGGTGGATGTCTCCGCCCTCGTCCATGCGGAACAGGTGCAGCCAGCCATTGTCGAACATCTGCCGCACCAGGTCGTTGCGGGCGATGATGTCTTCGACGGGTTCCTGCGGCGCCTCCAAGAACACTGACAGCCGCATGGGCTCGTGCATCCACTGCTTGCCGTCGTGCAGGGACTGCATCGGCAGGCCCACGCGCAGGTCCCCGGCATTGCCCTCGAGCACGCCGATCGCGCCACCGACCACGTTGTGCAGCACCTTATTGCCGCTGCCGAAGCGGCGGTTGTCGGTGGTGGAGCCGTAGTACTGCAGGTTGATCCAGCCGGCGACGACCATCGGCGCGGTCATGATCAGCTCCAGTACGCCGAACCCCACGTCTTGCTGCCAGTGGTAGTCATGCAGGAAGGTGCGCCCGCCGAGATCCAGACCGCGGGTGCGCCCCCTTGGCGCCGCGATGAACGCGGCGCAGCCCGCCAGCGCCCACTCGGGTCGCACCTGTGCCCAATCGCGGCTGCGGTGTTTCACGTTGGCAGTGACCGATCCCAGGGATTGGTTTGTCAGCCCCAGCCGGGTCGCCCGCTGCAAGCGGGTCAGCTCGCCCGCCTGCCTGAGCCAGCTGCTGATCTCGGCCAGCTCCTCGGCATAGCCTGCGGGCAGCCGATCCGTGTCGTAGAGGGTCACCTCGTCCACGCAGGTGTTGTGCAACGCGCCGATAAACCAGGTGTCCGCCGTGATCTGGATGCCGCGCTCGACAAGTCCGCGGCGCACGTCCAGGTCGTTAAGCAGGGCGGCGGCTGTGCGCGCGCTGGCCTCGCCGGTCATGCCGCCGCAGGC
>JBATTL010000225.1:0-3210 GCA_049670525.1 Thiohalocapsa sp.
GCACTGATCGCACCCGCGCTGCTATCCGAGCCCGCTGGCGCAGACGAGCCGTTGCCCGTCTACATGGGCATTGCGGTGGGCTCAGGCGCAGCGACGCCGTCGCAACAGCAGGTCGCGGTCGACAACATCAACGCGCTCGACGACGGCATGCAGGAGATCTACGCCAAGTCGCTGGCAATCTACAAACAGCACATACGCCAGCAACTGCCGCTGATCGTCGCGCGCTTCGACAACTGGGGCGGCTCCATGACGCTCTATCCGCCAGGGAAAGATCCAATCCAGGCCGCCGCGGTGCCGGATCTCTATGCGCTGGCGAAGTCGGTCTCGCACAGTGCCATGGCGATGTTCCAACTCGTGGCGCCGTATCTGCGCGATCCTCGCGACACGTCGTGGCGCAGTTCCATGTCGGTGTATCTGACCGAGGTCAAGACGGCCCGCGGCGCCCTGGCCGATCTCGAAATTTCCGACGATGTCCGCACGCGCTTCGCCGGCATGCTCGACAAGGAAATCGCGTTCATGGAGAAATGCCTGGAGACGGGTACCTTCACGTTCGAGGAGCTTGTTGCGTTCGCCCATTCGGTCGAGCCGGATATCGTGAAGAACGTCGCGCTGGCCGCGCAGTCGCAGGTCGAACACTGGGAGGGGGTGATCGCCGAGTGGCAGGAGATGCTCGGCGACGACTGGGACAGGACGCACGCGATCACCAACACGCTCTACGTCACGCGCCAGAACAATATCCTGTTCACGATTCTCGCGCAGTACATGGGCAAGGAGGCGATCGACGACCGGTTGATCTTGGTCGGCACCACCGAATTCACCACCACCGAGGAGAAACTACTCGACGTTCTATCACGCATTCTCGCAGACCGGCCGCTCGGCAAGGTCTTCTTCCGCAATATCTACTTGATGGACGCCGAACTGGTGGGCAGCGCCGCGCGCTATGCGATCGAAGCAGACGCGACGAAGGCGGGCAAGAAGGCACTGCTGCCGACGCTCGCCCCGTTCGACACCCACCAGTGGCCTTGGCCCACCGACCCGGCGTCGGGTACGGGACCAACCGAGATGGACGATATCAAGGGCGACTAAGCCAGACGACCTGTAGGCTGCCTATGCCCAGGCCAGCGTGGCATCGCCCCAGGGTGACGCGGCGGGCCGCAGCAGTCGACTTACGTTCACCGCCAATTCGCAAGCTCAGCTTGTGGGGTGTTCTACAAATTCTGCTAACGTTGGCCGTCCGCTTGCCCAACTCTACTGCTTTGACGCTCCTGATCTGGGAACACGTCAACCCGTATGGACGGTTCGATCGCGATAGGAACGCCAGATTGGCCTTGCTGTGATCGAGACGGCGGTTGGTGTCACGAATGTTGGGTCTATGGGGTATCGAGGCCCACCACGACATCCTCGACTGGAACTGGAACTGGAACTGGAACTGGAACTGGGACGAAGACTGCGGCCGACTGCGTACCGGTCACGGCCGCGAAAACATGACTCGCTTGCGACGCTTCGCCGTCGGTCTCATCAAGGCCAACGGCGACGACTCCGTCGCCGCCACCATCGCCAAGCTTGCCCGCCGCGTGCGCCGCGACTTCGACTATCTCCTCATGACCGACAACTCCAAGCCCTGCGCCAGTCGCTCAATCGCGCACGAAGGCTAGAACGGTTTGGCCGTGCATGCCTTATCTGCTCACTTGAATAGTGCTGCCATTGCGCTGGCGTGGACGTGGCAATTTCGCAACAGCAGATGGTAGCTCTTCGCGCCGCTATTGATGCCGGCGAATGCCTGGAGGTCGCGGTTTCCTGTCCCCAGCCGGAGCTCCAGCGGATTCGAGAGCAGCTTAGTGGCGACACCCCTGTCGTAGTCCAAGGTTCCCACTCGGTCGAGCCGTAGCGTCCGCCTAGCGATCTCGGCCGGAATCGTCCCGGCGTCGTACTTGCCCGAGACCCGGTTTAGCACGTGCTGGTTCTCGCTGGTGAACCATGAGAACGCGTTCTCGTCCTTGCGCATGATCGCCAGCACGCCTTCGTGGTAGAGGCCGAGGTTCAGCCCGTCCAGAACTGGGCTGGTCAAGCCGCCGCGCTTGTCCCAAAAGGTGGGTATCTCGCGGCGCGACGCCCCCAACCCCTCGCGGAAGCGGTAAAGAGCCATCTGTCCGGGTTGCAGGTTCGCCTCCGCGTCCCAGAAGGCGTCCGCGACCCCCGTGTCGAAGCGGTCGTAGCCAACGCCCATGAGCTCGCGGTTCCACAGGATGCCGCCGAGGGTATTCTCAAGGCCCTCCAGGGCGGACTTGGCGCTCAGGCTCCACTTGCCGCTACTGGAGACCCGCACCGAGGAGAGCGTCGTCACCCCGAGTCCGACGCCGGTGTCCACGAGGGCGTGCCGCCAGGGAATGATGGACGTTTCGTTCGCGAGGTAGGTCTGCCCGAGCCCCTCGGCCACCACGCCCGCGACGAGCGCGATGTCATTGAGCCAGAAGTCCTTTCCCTTCCAGTATTGCTGTGGATCGGCCAGGATCTGCGCCGGGCCGACGATGGGGGCTAGGAAGATCGAGGAAAGCGCCCCGAGGACCCCCTTGGCACCCGAATCGCCGATATCCAGATCGGCGAGAAAATGGTCGATGTCCTTGGCGAAGCTGGCAAAGCTGTGCCCGCTCGGGTCGACGCGGCCGATCGGGTTGCCGCCGGCATAGCCGTAGCGGTTGAGCGTCGAGGCGGGATCGCGGGAGGTGAACGTCTGAAACTCGGGCAAATACCAGCGCGCGCGCAGGTAGTACCCGCCCCAGGTGGGATCGCGGAATTCGCCCGCGTAGCGCCAGAAATTGCTCGTCAGGTCGTAGTCGGCGTCAGTGTCGTCCGTCTCTGCGCCGTAGGGGTCGTACTGGTAGGCGGTCAGCGTGCTCGCGGTGGGATCGTAGACGCCGGCCACGTCCTTGCGCGGCTGCAGCAGGTAGCCGCCGCTGCTCGCGGTGAGCGTGCCGCTGTCGAGCTCGTCGACCTGACGCAGCGGCCCGGCCCAGCTCGACATCTGGGTGGTGCTCCCGCTGGTGCGAAAGGCGTTGGCCGCCCGCGGCAGCCTGCCGGGCCCATGGTAGAGCTCGAGGGTGTCGCCTGCGTCGCTGGTGGCCGAGGCGAGGTAGGCGCGCGCATCGAAGCTGTAGGTCACGGTCGTCGACTCACCGGCCACCTGGGTGAGGCGCTGGCGCGGGTCGAAGC
>JBATTL010000226.1:0-6288 GCA_049670525.1 Thiohalocapsa sp.
GCCTCGGTCTCAGCCATGCGCTTGGCCCGGTCCGCACGCTCCGCCTTGCTGCCGTAGTAGAGTCGAGTCGCGTCCAACTCCGAAGACAGGCGTGCGAGCTTGTCGTCGTAAGGGGTCGCGATGGCTACTGCTGCGCCGTCCTGGGCCACGTGCAGGTAAGCGCCATTGCCGAGCTGGGCGATCTGCTGCCAGAGTCGCAGCGCTTCGCCGCCGTTGCCGCACTGGATAGTGTTGACGCGGATGCCGCGCTGTTTCGCCAGTGCCAGGGTTTCCGGATACTGCACGTCGTCCTGGTAATCCATATGCGGCGGTGCGTCGCCGACCAGGAAAACGACCCGGTAGGCATTGGCGTCCTGACTCCAGGTGATCGCGTTGACGGCCTCGTGCAGGGCCTGATTGACACTCTCCGGTCCGTCGCCGCCGCCATTGGCCTGGAGCTGGGACAGTTCGGCGTGCAGCGCGTCGAGGTCCGGTGTCAGGTCGACCACCCGGGTCACGTATGCGTCCCCGCGGTCGCGATAGGCCACCAGGCCCATGCGGATCTTAGGCGCCGGCTCGGCGGCCGCCATGGTCGAGGCGATAGACCAGATCTTGTCTTTCGCGGCCTGGATCAGCCCGCCCATGCTGCCGGTGGTGTCGAGCACGAATACCGCCTCGACGACAGGCTGCTGTTCGGTTGATTCCGGTGGGATCGCGTCGACGGGCAGCGGTCGCTCAGGCCCGGCGTTCGCGGCGGCCGGGCCGTGCAGGATCGGGAAATAGGTCAGTGCGCCGGCGGTGGCGGCAAACAGCGCGGCGCCGATCAGTGCGGTCTTGCGTTGGTTGGTCTTCATAATGTGTTCTCCGGATGGTGGCATTGGTCGAATCGATGCGGCGACCTGCGTTGAGTGAATTTGTCGGGATCAGCGCCTCCCGTCCGCTTGCGCGAGCCGTCGCAGGTTAGACGCGGCGCTGCGCTCCGCGCGCTCGAAGTCGTCGCCCGGGTCGCGAGAGCTCTCGCCCGCGGAACCGTGGTGCGGGAGCAAATCACCAGCGGCCGCGAATGGCGCCTGAATCAGGAAGAAGGACCAGATCGCTGCCGCCAGACTGCCGGTGCCCGTGATAGCCCAGAGCCCGCCGCCGAGACCGATCATGACCAGCCCGAGGTCTAGCACCGCGGCGCTGAAGCCCCGTTGCAGGTAGAGCACGCGGGTGATCCAGAGCAGCGCGAGCTGGACAGGCAGTGTCCAGCTCGGTATCAACAGCAGCACCGCCAGCGTGACGCCTGCCCAAAGCAGTGCGATGCTGATGCGCCCCGCGGGCTCTGGGCTGCGCCAGAGCAGATACAGCAGATAGCCGAATCCGACCGCCGCGATCGATAGGGTGCGTGCCTCCCAAGGGCTGGCGATTAGCCGCAGCAGCAGATGCAGGCTGCCGCCGCTGATGCTGAGCACCGCGGCAACCATGACCCCTTCGATGAATGCGGGACGCCGCTTCGGCAATGTCATGATGACCTCCGGCGCTTCGCCGCCAGCAGCGCCACCTCGACATCGGTGTCGCGCACCGGCGCCGGGGCGTCCGATTCCCAGGCGGGCGACCCGTCGAAAGACGGATCGAATCGCGTCCCGGCTTCTTCCTTCCGGGTCTCCATGACGAGAGCCGCCTCGGCCTGCAGCGTTTCGAGACGCCGCAGGCGCTGGTCCAATACCTCGGTCAGATCCTCGATGCGGGCGCCAAGATCCTGTTCGCGCCCCGTCAACAGCGTATTCAGACGCTGATCTTCCAACTGGCGCCGGAGCAGGGCGCGGGCGAGATCGTCCTGCCCGGCGTCGAGGCAGACCGCGAGTTCGGCCGCGGTACTCGACTGGCGTTGCGATAATGAATCGCGACGTTCCCGCAGCCGCCGCTGGTCGCGCCTGAGCGAGGCTAACGTGCGCTCGTCGGAGGCGACCGCCTCCTGCATGTCGCGCAGGGCCTGGGACAGCAGGATGTCGGGCTCTTCCAGGCGGTCCAGCACCGCGTTGAGGTCGGCCCGCATCAAGCGTGACAGGCGGGTGATCAAGGTCATGGTCGGGTCTCCGTGAATGAGTGAACGCGAATTCATTCTAGGGAGACCTGCTGTTCGCAAATAGGCACGCTCATGCAAAGCCCGTGGCGATGATTTACCGGAAATTTGCTGTCTGTCCGCGTCCTGCCCGTTAAGCTTGTACCAACGTCGCCTCTCCGGTCGGCCATTTGGAGCGTCGGCAACGAGTCGCACGGCATCACCAACCGGAATGCCCGCATGCCCACTAAACACAATTTGCTAATCGTCGAAGACGAAGAGCCGATCCGAATTGGGCTGGTCGACGTGCTGGTGTTCCACGGCTTCGAGGTGGTCTCCGCCGCTGACGGCCGCGACGGCCTGCGCAAGGCGTTGACCGGTGGCTTCGACCTGATCCTGCTCGACCTGATGCTGCCCGGCATCGACGGCTACGACATCTGCGAGCGTGTGCGTGCCCAGGACCCGGAGCAACCCATCATCATGCTCACCGCGCGGGATGGTGACGCGGACATCATCCGCGGCCTGAAGCTCGGTGCTGACGACTACGTCACCAAGCCCTTCTCGGTCGCGCAACTGGTGTTGCGGGTGAAGGCAGTGCTGCGCCGTGCGCGGCCGACGCCGTCAATGCCCGCGCGCTTTAGACTCGACGATGGCACGGACGTCGACGCGGAGAATCTGAGCGCGCGCCGAAACGGGTCGGATATCGCGTTGACGCGCAGGGAGATGGAGATACTGCAATACCTGGCCATTCATTGCGGTCGCCCGGTTGGCGCCGACGAACTCTTGCATCAGGTCTGGGGTTACCCGAAACAGGCCGGGATCGAGACCCGCACCGTGGCCATCCATATCGCCAAGCTGCGTCGCAAGTTGGAACCCGAGCGGGCAGAGCCGCGGCTGCTGATCACGGTGCGTGGCGCCGGATACCGGCTGTTGCTGGCCGATTGATGGAATCGCGCGTCGACGCCGCGGAACGCCGCCGGTTGCGCTGGCGGCTATCGCTGTTTCTGGTTGCGGTCGCGGTGCCCTCGGCACTGCTGCTATTCAAGGCGCTGGACCAGCTCAAATGGGAGGCCCTGCGTCAGACCCAACTCGCCGCCGAGGCCCTGACCCTCGGTATCGATGAACGCCTGGATACACTGATCCGAGCCCAGGACGCCCGCTCTTTCGCCGACTTCGCGTTCCTGACCCTGGCCGGTGATCCGTCTGCGGGGTTTCTGCAGCGCTCGGCCCTGTCGACCTTTCCGGTGGACGCGGCCGTACCCGGGCTCATCGGCTGGTTTCAGATCGATGCCGCCGGGCGCTTGAGCACACCGCTGTTGCCATCGGCCGGTGTCGACGCCGCGAGCTATGGCATCAGCGCTGCTGAACTGGCTGGTCGTCAGCAGTTGGAGCAGCGCATTGCCGCGATCCTGGGCAGCAATGCCCTGGTGAGCCAATCGATGGGCTTGGAGCCAGCGTCGGCCCCAATGCCCAAGCCAGGTTCGGAACCCGATTCGGAACCAGATGCGGAACTGGAACCGGAGACGGATCTCGATCGGGTTTCCGAAGACATGTCTTCAGCACGCAAGGCCGTCTCCGATACTCCGAATCAGGCCATCTTCGAGCGCTTGTCACCGACGAGAAATGGTCCGCCGGGCGCGGGACTGGCCGCCCGTGAGCGGCCACTGACCCACGGGTTTAGCGAGACGGCCCCGTCTCGAGATCTGGTGGATGAAGCTTTATCTGTCCGACAACGGGCCGAAGCGACTTCAGGACGCGGTGACCTGGAGCAGCGGTCAGAGCCGGAGCGATCTCCGCGACGGGAGCGGGCGGTGCTGCCAGCGGTGCTACCAGAGGAGGTCGCGATCGACAGCCCCAGGGCGGCCGACGCGCCAGTCCCCGCGAGCCCGCTACCGAAGTGGGGTAAACCGGAGAGTTCCGGCAGAATTGCGGACAAGGCCGCGACATCGGGAGAAGAGGTATCGGCGGAAGAGGCATCGGTGGTGGCGGTACCGCGCCCGGATGCCGAGGCAGGACGCCAGAAAGCGCCCGAACCCCTGTTCCGAGCCTTCGACAGCGAACTCGACCCGTTCCGATTCAGTCTCCTGGACAGCGGCCACTTCGTGCTTTTCCGCTGGGCCTGGCGCAACGCTGCGCGCCATGTGCAGGGTGCCCTGATCGACGCTGATTCCTTTCTGTCGGTGCTGATTGGCGACGCCTTCCGGGCGTCCACGGTGCAACGGGCCGCGAGTCTGCGTGTGAACTGGGACGAACTGCCATTGCGCAGCTTCGGTTCCCGCACGAATCGATACGACCTGTCGCCAGCCGGGACGCTACCGCAAGGCACCGTCGTCTACCGAGTTCGCCTGCGTGAACCGTTCGGGGGCTTGGGTCTTGAGTTCGACGCGGCGCGGATGCCGCGCCCGCCGGGCGCAAGCTTCGTCCACTGGCTCGGATTGATCCTGGCGCTGGTGCTGATCACCGGCACCTGGGCGCTTTATCGCCTCGGACTGCGGCAGCTTGGTCTGGTGCGCCAGCAGCAGGACTTTGTCGCCGCCGTCAGCCACGAGCTGAAGACGCCGTTGACCTCGATTCGTATGTACAGCGAGATGCTTTGCCAGGGCTGGGTAAGCGATGACAAGCGCGGCCGCTACTACCGCTACATCCAGGACGAGAGCGAACGCCTGTCGCGGCTGGTGGCGAACGTGCTGCAGCTGGCGCGGATGAGCCGGGACGAGCTAAAGGTCGAGGCGCGGTCGGTGGCCTTGTCCGAGGTGATGGACCAGGCCCGCCCGACGTTGGCGAGTCAGGCGGAACAAGCCGGTATTGAGCTGGTGATCGACTGCGGCGGCACGGTCGTCGTCAGCGCGGACCCGGACGCCTTGACCCAGATACTGATCAATCTGGTCGACAATGCGATCAAATTCTCCAGCAAGGCGAGGCTCAAACGCATCGAGATCCGTTGTGTCGATGCGCCGGATGCTCTCCCCTGGATCAGCGTCCGAGACCATGGTCCCGGCATCCCGAAGACCGAACGCAAGCGCGTGTTCGATCTGTTCCACCGGCTCGAGAACGAGTCCACCCGTGAGAGCAAGGGGACCGGTATCGGTCTGGCGCTGGTCAAGCGACTAGTCCAGGCGATGGGCGCTGAAGTGGAGCTGATCGGCCGCGATCCCGGCATCGAGGTACGGTTGCGGGTAGCGCGGGCCAATGATGGCCGATGATCGGCCACCGTCAGACGTCGATCTCGGCGCTCCTGCGGCAGGCTGGCTGCGACTTCTCAGGCCGCCCGCGCCGCGCGACAATGCCAGCCCATCCTAGCCACCCTGGAGCCAGTTCACCATGGTCGACCAACAAACCGAAGCCGGCGTCGTCCAGGCCATCCTCATGAATCTGGAGCACCGGGTCTTGCCTCAGGCGCTGGACATCAAACGCAATGTCGAGGCCGGCGAGATGCTGAGCGACATGGATACGGTCTTTCTGGACGAGGCACTGGAAAACCTGCAACGCGACGGCCCCTATGTGAATGACCATCCCCAGTGGGAGCCGCTGTATTCCCGGATGATCGACCTCTACGACCAGATCACGCGCAAGGCACTGGAGAACGAGAAGCGCGGCAGGCGCGGCTGACCATGGCGCTGTTGGCTTGGTTCCGCCGGCTGAATAAGGCTCCGGAACCCTTGGTGCGTGGCGGATGGTCGGGTGTTAAGCTCCTGCCTGATCTTTCGCACAGCCCGCCATTCCGCGTATGCACGCCAGAATCCTTGGTATCTTCGCCTAGCGCGCAACGTCCGACTGGTCTTCGACTACCCGCGCATGACCGACAATTCTCGCTTCCGCTTGCCGACCCGCCCTGCGGTAGCAGCCTAGAACGGATTCGCCGTGCACTGTCGCGCCGCCGCCGAGGTGTTCCGCCGTTGCCCTTGATATAATTGGCAACCAAGTCCAGCACCATCGCACGAATATGAGCCTAGCCGAAGAGGACATTCAATTCATCAAAGACCACCTGGGCGAATGGCTTGCCGAGCAGTCCTTGGGCAAGCCCCCGGCGGTCTATGAGATCGAGCTACGCGAGCGCATGGTTCGCGTGGAGGAAGAGCTCAAGCACCAGCGCGAGCTGATCAAGACCATCCTGGTGGAGATGGACAAGCGCTTCGATGCCGTCGATAAGCGCTTCGAGGAGCTGACGCGGCGCTTCGATCGCTTCATGTTCTGGTCCTTCGGGCTCACCGTCAGCGTTGGTGCGCTGATCGTCGCGGCGCTCAGGCTTTGGCCTTGACCGGTCA
>JBATTL010000227.1:0-3119 GCA_049670525.1 Thiohalocapsa sp.
TCCGGTGGATGGCCAATCCTTGCCGGCTCGGGACTTGCACCCGACGGGTCGCGATAAGAGATTTCCGATTGCCTACTTCCGTTCGGCGCTCTTCCCCCTCTTCCAGGCTTTGCCTGGCGCAATATGAAAAGCAGGCTCTACTACATCCATGACCCGATGTGCAGTTGGTGTTACGGATTCGCCCCCGTCCTTGCGGCGCTGCTGCAGAAGCTGCCGCCAGACATCGCGGTCCTGCCCGTCTTGGGCGGACTGGCGCCGGACAGCAACCTGGCGATGCCAGCGGCAATGCGCGCACGCCTGAAGCAGACCTGGCGCGAAATCGAGCAACGCATTCCTGGAACTGTGTTCAATTTCGATTTCTGGCAGCACTGCACACCGCGTCGAAGCACCTATCGCGCCTGCCGCGCCGTGCTAGTCGCCCGAACCAGAGACCCGGCCCTGGGCACCGCGATGACCGCGGCCATCCAGCGAGCCTACTACCGCGAGGCCCGAAACCCATCAGACCGGGACACGCTGATCGAACTGGCGGCTAAGCTTGAACCCTGTTTGGGACTCCTCGCGGCCCCATTCGCGGCGTTACTCGACGCGCCGGAGACCAAGGCCCGGCTGTTTCGGGAAATCGCCTCGACGCGTGCCCTGGGAGTCGACAGCTTTCCATCCTTGGTCCTGGAATTAACATCCAGCACCGACCAATCCCGCTGGCCGATACCGGTCGACTACAGAGAGCCGGGGACGATGTATCAAACCATCACAAGGCTGCTCGATACCGGGCTCGATCTGCGGACGACATGAGCGAGAGTCACGACTTCCGCTACCAGCCCTTCTATTGTGAAGAGAACGCTTGGTGGCTTTGCGGCGAATCCAAGCTCAGCGCCGACAACGCACGGGTGCTGTTCGTCTTCAACCGACTCGGACACTGCCCGTTCGCGGCACAGCGAGCAGCACCACCGAACCGAATCGTTTGCTGGGATTACCACGTGGTTCTGCTCGACTGCAACTGCCGCATCTGGGACCTCGACACACGCCTCGGCCTTCCGCTGCCGGCCCTGGACTGGCTCGCCGGCAGTTTCCCTTTCATCGCGCAGCTTCCGCCGGACCTCAGCCCGCTGTTCCGAATGATTCCTTGCCTTGATTACCGCCGCGATTTCGCCAGCGATCGAAGCCATATGCGCGAGCATAACGGCCGTTGGCACCGTCCGCCGCCACCCTGGCCTCCCATCGGCGAGGGCATGAATCTGAGCCACTACCGCGACCAGTCTGCGGACGCACCGGGCGAGCTATTGACCTGGGACGGGCTGCAGCGACGCCTTGGCGACGGTTAAGGCGATCGCCGGAGAATCATGCACCAGATGGCACCGGGCTTGTGCTCGGCGTCATCAAGGAGTGGCGGCAGGAGCGTAGCAGCGCTCTATTACTGCCAACGCTGCGCAGCAGGCGGGCGGGTGCGGGCATGGCCAAGCCAGCTGGTGCGTGGCGCGCAACGCCACGGGCAATGCGCGCGAGGCCCTCGCAGCACGTTCCCGAGCAGACGTGCTCCCCTCCACATGTGCGACCGCGCTGTTCGCGCGGGCGCTCCGTATGTGCTTATAGCGACTCCGACCGCCGACCCGAACGAAGTCCGGTCGCGCGGTTGCGCCGCTGCTCCCAGCGCCCGCAGGAACCTGGTCGGCAGGATGCCTGCCCTGCACTGGTCCCTGGGGAAACCGGTTTGTCGCCCCAAATCCACGATTGGATAGGATTGGACAATCGACCCAGAAGGTAACCATGCGCACGCTACTGATCGCTCTCGGCCTTGTTGCTTCAGTCGCCGCGCATGCGGACCAACGAAACGACCAGCTCTATCAGGTCTCGACCATGGACGCTCTGCTGTCTGGCGTCTACGACAGCGTTGCGACCGTCAGCAGTGTCACTGAGCACGGAGACTTCGGCCTCGGCACCTTTGCAGCGCTCGACGGCGAGTTGATGCTGCTTGACGGAGTCGTCTATCAGGCGGTCTTCGACGGGACCGTTAACGCTATGCCGCCATCGACCGGTGCGCCGTTCATGGCGGTCACCCGCTTTGAGGCCGATCAGGTGCACGACGTCCCAGAAGCACAGGATTACGCGACGTTCCAACGGTGGCTCAAAGACAAGCTCCCCAGTGACAACCTGTGCTACGCCGTGCGGGTCGACGGAGGATTTGCCCACATTAGCTACCGCAGCGTCCCGCCTCAGGAGAAGCCCTATGCACCTTTGGGGGAGGTCATCGCCAACGAGCAAACGGTGTTCGAGCAGAAGAATATCGACGGAACTCTGATGGGGTTCTGGTGCCCGGCGTTCAGCGAGGGCATCAATGTGCCGGGTTTCCACCTGCACTTTTTGTCGGCCGACCGTCGGCGTGGCGGCCATCTGTTGAACTTCAAGAGTGCCAACGCGACCACCAGCGTCGATACAACGGCAATGAGGAACATCTCGCTGCCATCGATCACCAATTATCTCAGGGCAGACCTTTCCGATGACCGCAGCGCGGAGCTGCAGGCGGTTGAACAGAGCCCAGGGGCCGCCGAGGCAGCCCCAGAGTCAATCAGGGACGATGACCGTATCGTGAAAGTCGCGCCCAGCGTGCTCCACAATTCCCGCTCCCTGGGGAGCGAGCACTGGCGTTCCATGGTAGGCCCAGCCAAAGGCGACAACGCCCTGCCCCGGGCGGCAGTGAGAGCAGGCTACTCGGTTGCGCTCAGCCGGGCTTCCCATCCACCCGCGGCGCGACAAGCATCGGCCCGTAGATGGCCGTGAATAGCGCAAACGCGGCGATCCAGCAGACACCCGCAGCGAGAAGCCAAGTGGAATAGTCGCCAGGATCGAGCAGCGCGGCGGGGCTGCGCAGCAGCGCGGCGGTGTTGATCAGCAGAAAGGCGAGCAGGGTGAGCCTGGATGCCTGCATGTGGCGGCCGGTGTGGCCGAGCGTAACTCGGGACATCATGCCCAGGGTGAGCACGCCGATAGCGCCGGTCGTAATCGCGTGCACGGCGACGGTCGGCGGCAGTTGGCCGAACGCCGCGAGCCCGTCCAGGATCAGCCCGGCCGCGAGCCACAAGAAGCCCGCGTAAAGCACGCCCAACATCGGCTTGCTCCAGACC
>JBATTL010000228.1:0-2858 GCA_049670525.1 Thiohalocapsa sp.
GGCTTGCAGACCGTCGCCGATGTGCGCCGGCTGCCGCTGGAGACCTTGCGCCGCGTCCTCGGCGCCCGTGCCGGCACGCTGGTGCACCAGCAGGCTCAGGGGCTGGCCGATGATCGGGTCTATCCCGATACCGCGCGCAAGTCGATCTCCAAGGAGACCACCTTCGGCGAAGATGTCAGCGACCGCGACCAGTTGCGCGAGACATTGCGGTGGGCGGCCCAGGAGGTCGGCTATCTGGCCCGCCATGCGCAGCGTGCGGGACTGATGGTGACGCTGAAGGTCCGCTTTCGCGGTTTCGAGACCCACACGCGCTCACGCACGCTGGCGGTGCCGAGCGTGGATGACCGGGTGCTGATTAAGACCGCCTGGGAACTGTTCGAGATCGGGTCACGCTCAGAGGGCTGGTCCGGCCGGCCGGTGCGGCTGATTGGTCTGGGTCTGAGCGGTTGGGACGGCGATGCTGCCGGCCAGCAGCCGGACCTATTCGCGGAGCAATCCCTGCCCGATCCACACCCGCGAGACGATCAGCTCACGGCAACCCTGGATGCGATCCGGGACCGGTTCGGTAAGGGCTCGGTGCAACGCGGGCTGCCGCGACAGCGGTAGCGGCTAAGTTCAGGCAAGGACCCCTGACGGTTGGCCTATTTGCCGAGGATGGTCGGCAACCAAGTGACGCCCCGTCAGGATCCGTGTGCCCAACTGATCACGGCCAACAGCGGGTACCGGCGACAATAGGCGCGCCCTAGCCTGTCGAAATTAGCCGTTTTCTGGGATGTTTTGGTTCCCTGGCTTATGGCTGATAAACGACATTAAGAAAACGCTGGAGTCAGTTGTTTGAAATTGGTAGAACGAGCGTGCCTGTCAGCTGCTGTGCGCTTCCTACCAGCCCATGCTTCAACGCTCAAAGATCATCCGCAGTCGTGATGAGTGGAAACTGAAGGCCGTCCGACGCGCCGAGGAACTGCGCGAGCAGCGCAAGACGCTGCGGCGCTACCAGCAGCAACTGGCACGACTCAAGGCGGAAATCACCGCCTTGGAGACAGCGACCGAGGTCCCAAAAAAAGTCCACTGAAGCCGCCGCAGGCGGCAACCTCGTTGAGCTAGCCGAAGCACAGCAGGTACGCACGTTGTGCGTCGTGCTGGTATTGCAGGCGGTGGTGTCCTTTCGCAGCGTGCCGCGCATCCTGGAGCTGTTTTTTAGCCAAGCGCAGCTGGGCATCGGCTGGGTGCCGCATTTTTCCTCGGTGATCAACTGGAGCTTGCGGGTCGGTCTGGGCCTGCTCAGGCAGGTGGCGCCGATCGGCGCACCATGGGTCGCGATCATCGACCATTCCATCGACGTCGGCACGAAGAAGGCACTGGTGGTGCTGCGCGTGCCGCTGGCGGCGATTCAACTGGCTGATTGCGAATGCGTTGGTCTGACCGTCGCCGAGACCGTCAATGGTGAAGTCGTTGCCGAGCACCTGGAGGCGATCTTCGCGCTGTCGGGCGCACCGAGTGCCATTATCAAGGATGGCGACGCCACGCTGAACAAAAGCGTGAGCCTGTGGATGGACAACGCGCATCTTGCCGTGCCGGTCATCGAGGATATCGGCCATGTCATGGCCGCCGCGCTGAAAGCACAATTCCAGCCCACCAGCGAGTACCAGCGCTTCACCGCACTGGCGAGCAAGGCGGCAAAAGCCTTGCGGCAAACCCAGCTGGCCTTCCTTATCGCGCCGAAACTGCGCAGCAAGGGACGGTTTCTCAATCTCGGCAAGCTCGCTCGATGGGGTGAGACAATGCTCGCCATCCTCGCCGTCAAAGGGCGCGCGCCCAAGGGCAGCACGTTGGCTAAACTACGTGCCGCCCTGCCTGGGTTCATCAAACTGCGCGCATTTATCGAAACCTTTGCCACAACCGCCGTCACGGTCTCCGACGTCATGGAGATTCTGAAGAACCAAGGACTGCACCACAGCAGCTACGCGCAGTGCCGCCAGCTCGCCGAACACTTGCCGACTAGCTCCGGCGTGAAACGCCGTCTGCACACCTGGCTGGAGCGCCACATCGACATCCAGCGCAAACTGACCGCCTTGCCGCTGGTGGTCAGCAGCGACATCATCGAATCGCTGTTCGGCAACTTCAAGCACATCCTCGAGCGCAGCCCGCAGGCAGACATGAACCGCACCGTGTTGTTGATCCCCGCACTTTGCAGTCAGCGCGATGCCGCAACCATCACAAACGCCCTGATGCACACCCGTCACGGCAATCTGGCGGCTTGGGAGCAGGCGCACATTCCCTACACCATGCGCAAGAAACACCTCGCCTTTTTCGCCGGCGAACAAAGCCAAAAAGCGGGGAATTCTTAGCTCGGCTTTCGACGCGGTTTTCGACAGCCTAGGCGCGCCCCCAACGCCATGGCTGATGGGGAACTCAAACACCTCGCATCAGTTGTTGCCAGTTGTAGCCAAGCCCTGGCTACATCGGCGCGACCTCCCATTCGCAGGAATGATAGTCATCGCCGGATCGCCATGCTCGCCGATGCAAATCCAACCAGATAGCGCTCACCCATGCCGGCGGACCAGACTTCTCGGACATTCAGGGACCAGGGCTACGTCTCCGACAGCGGACTCTGTCGCCGTTGTAGCCAATGTAGCCAGCCAGATCGGCCCAGGCGCGGTTATCGACTTCCGCGCCCACCCTGGCTACATTGGCTACATTGGCTACATTGGCTACATTGGCTACAGTGGCTACAGTGGCTACAGTGGCTACAGTGGCTACAACCGACGACCGGAACCGTCAGTCCACGTGAGTGGTCCAGCCGCTGGCTGCCCCTGATCCCATGCGCCGCTCGCCGCCGTTGCTCGCGGATAGTCGCA
>JBATTL010000229.1:0-4975 GCA_049670525.1 Thiohalocapsa sp.
AGACTGATGGTCGGACGCAACGGGTTGTTCTACGACCGTACCGGGGTGGACTGGGACGCGACCATCGTCAAGCTCGTCGAGCATGCCATCAGCGTTCGCGAGGCATTCTGGAGCCCTTACAAGCGCAGGGGCGGCATGATTGGTCAACAGATCGAGAAGTTCGCTGGCGCGCGGGATAAGGCCGTCGTGGAGGGCGGCGCCAACGGGCTAGGCGGTCTCGTCGCCAAGTCGCAGGCGGATGCGGCGTCGGCACCAAAGGCGTTCGATATCGGCAAATTCGCCGGTATCTTCGCCGCGATCGGGCTCGCGGTCGGGGCCATCGGCACCGCGCTGGCCGTGGTGCTGACCGGTTTCTTCGGCCTCGCGTTCTGGCAAATGCCGCTCGCCTTGGTTGGGCTCGTGCTGCTGATCTCGGGGCCGTCGATGCTGATTGCTTCGATGAACCTGCGCCGGCGCAACCTCGGGCCTATCCTCGACGCCAACGGTTGGGCCGTCAACGCACAGGCCAAGATAAACATCCCGTTTGGCGCCACCTTGACGCGGACCGCTAGGCTGCCGAAGGGGTCGGCGCGACGCATGCAGGACCCGTTTGCCGAGGAGCGTCGTCCCTGGGGACCCTCTCTGATCCTGATCTTGCTGCTGCTGATCGGTGCCGGCTGGGCGCTTGGTCAGCAAGGTTATCTGAGACCTTTGTGGGAACAGCTTCAGGACGGCATCCAGCAGGCGATGGCGCCCGCGAAGCCTGAATCGAAGTCCGTCGCGAAGACGCCAGCGAAACCGGACCCATCGGACCCATCGGACCGGTCGGCACGGACCGCTGCGGAGCAGCATCCAGCAGCCGAGGCGAAGAGCACGCCCGTACTCGAATCAGACGCCGCACCGCTCAAGGAAGTACCCGGCGACGACTGATCGGAGTCTGTGGCGGCGCTCGCGTCGGCAGGCGGTCCGGCGCCGACCAGTCAGGTTTCGATAGAGGCTCAAGTGCCGACCGGTCGTCGCGGGCGCTGATTAGGCGATTGCCGGAAGATCTTGTGCCAGCTCACGCCGGATCGAGGTTCGCCTTCAAGGAGCCCCGGCAGGAGCATAGCCTGGCCATGTGACTGCCGGTGCGACACGGAAGGCGGGCCTCGAAACGAGTCAGCTGGTATGAGATTTGTCAGAAATCGCCTTAGTCTTCCGTGGTCAAGACGCGGATGGCGTCGGTGCCTCCCGCGGTTTGCGTATGTCCCGAAGTTGCAATCAACAAGTCGCCGGACTGCAGCAGGCCCCGTTCGTGGGCGACCTGGATCGCCAGCGCGTTCTTGTCGTCGTCGGACATGCCGGCCTCATAGAGCACCGGCGCCACGCCCCAGTTCAGCGACAGCCGACGCGCCACCTTGGGCGACGCGGTAACCGCCAGGATCGGGCATTCCGGCCGATGCTTCGAGATCAACCGGGACGTGAAACCGGTCTCGGTCAGGCTCAGGATCGCCGCCGCGCCAAGCTGCTCGGCCATACGCACCGCCGAATGGGCGATGGCCTCGGTCACCACGTTGGACGGATGCGGCAGCGTCTGTTGCAGCCAGCCGTACTCACGCAACGAGGCCTCCGCGCGTATTGCGAGCTCCGCCATCATGCGCACCGCTTCCACCGGGTAGTCGCCGGCCGCGGTCTCGCCGGAGAGCATCACCGCCGAACTGCCGTCGAGGATCGCATTGGCCACGTCGCTGGCCTCGGCGCGGGTCGGCTTCGGGTTACGCTCCATCGAGGCCAGCATCTGTGTCGCCGTGATCACCGGCTTGCCGTTGCTGACCGTGGTGCGGATGATCTTCTTCTGCGCACTCGGCACATCGGCTAGCGGCAGCTCCACACCCATATCGCCACGGGCCACCATGACGCCGTCGGCGGCGAGCACGATGGACTCCAGATTGTCCACGCCGGCGCGGTTTTCGATCTTGGCGATGATTGGGATCTCGACGCCACGCTCCAGCAGGATCTCCCGCATCCGATGCACCTCGTCGGCGCTCTGGATAAAGGACGCGGCGATGTACTCCACGTCATTCTCGGCGGCGAACGTGAATTCCCGCACCACATCGTCGCGGTGCTCCGGGTCCACCGCGGTCAACGAGAGCTCCGTGTCAGGGAGATTGACACCCTTGCTCGCCCGCAGCAGCCCTCCGACCACCACCCGGCAGCGTACCTCGCGCTCCGCGGTACCCAACACCTGCAATTCCATCGCGCCGTCGTCGAGCAGCACCGTATCACCGGGATTCACCTCGCGCGGCAGCCGCAGGTAAGACACCGAGACCCCGGCCGCGTCCCCCATACGCCGGTCCGTGAACAACGAGAAGGGCTCACCGGAAACCAGCTCGACCACGCCGTCGGCGACCTCACCGCTGCGGATCTCGATACCTCGGGTATCGAGCATGATCGCAACCGGCACGCCGACCGCATCCGCGGCCGCGCGTATGCGCAACAGCCGCGCCTTGTGTTCCTCGAATGTGCCGTGAGAGAGATTCAGACGCGCCACGCTCATGCCCGCGCGGAGCATTGCCTCCAAAGTCTTTGGCGAATCAGAGGCGGGGCCGATGGTGGCGACGATCTTGGTTCTGCGGGTACGGGCGCGATTGGGCATGGACAGCGGTTCCGGGATCAGGGTTAAGTTTTGCGTTGGGGAAATACTGATCTCTTCAATGGATGGAAAAAACCAGCGTCTTCTGAGCGACCAGCATACCGCGCGGTGAACCTGGACCGGAGCATCGATTAGGTCGAATCGGCGTTCGATTCATCAAAACGCATGGCTATGCTGGGCGATCGAGCCGCATCGGTCGGGTACTGGCGGGGAACCGCACAACGCGAATTCCATCGCGCCATCTCTCGTGATTCGCCCGCGCGACCGAGAACCTGGACGGGTCTCCGCAACGCAAAACCCGCGGCCGTGCGGCGATACGTCCTCAGCCGGCCAGATGCGGCCGAATCCCCGCAGCCCATGCTGAGGCGTCGCCGTGTCGGACGCGGCCAACCAGGCGGCCCGCACCCGCTTCCGTTCGATCCGGTTGACCTCGATCACGACCGTCGCCGGCCTCACGCCACTGCTGCTGGAGAAGAGCCGGCAGGCCCGGATTCTGATGCCGCTGGCTACGAGCCTGGCCGCCGGCCTTTGCGCCGCGACCGTGGCGGCCCTGTTCCTTGTCCCGGCGGGGTACGTCGCCTTGGATGATATCGGATGGTTGAGGGCGCTGGATACGCGACGGTCGCGTCGATCCTAAGCGCGTCAAGGATCGCGACCCAGTTCATCGCGCATCCGACCCTGATCGCGGAGGTGCTGTCGGACTCCATCGCGGCCTTCGACCGCGGCGACAAGTTTGCCGCTTGCCGCACCCTCGCCGCATTACGGGAATATGTGCTGGTCGGCATCCCGTGCTTGGCCAGGCTTGCTGGCGGTGCAATCAAGACGCGGCGAGCCAGCCCGGACAGGACCAGGGCGCGTAGCGCGAGACCCGCCTCAATGGTCTTGCCGAGACCGACCTCTTCGCACAGGGCTCGCGATAAACTCGCGCCCGGGCAAGTTCGATCCCGAGCTGGCAGACTAAGGTTTCCGGGTCTCTCCCAGGCGGGTCAAGCTCAGCTCCAGACTCAGCTCCAGAGGTTACTCAGATCGAGCTGCAGGGCGTCGAAGGGTGCAACAGCGATGGTGTGGTTATCGGACGCCTCGGCGAGTAGGCGCCATTCTCCGTCATCGAGCGCATAGACGCATAGACGGTGTTGTCGAGCTCGAGCCCCAAGTCCTCGTTGGCATACAGCGGGCGTGCGATGCGAATCAGCGCCTGGGCGAGGTCTGCATAGATGCGCCAATCTCGCCGTTCGTTGGCGTCGGCCAGGGTGCTTCGGGAAACATAGCCACGAATGCCCATGTGGTAGAGCTTGTCTTTTTGGGCACGCAGGCACGCTTCGATATCGCGCAGGCTCTCGCGAAAGGTGAGCTGCGCAAACGCCATGCAGAGGTATTGGTCGAGACAGGAGAAGGTCTTCTGGTAGCGGTTGCCGTCGTAGTGTATGAAATTTGAGAGAACTCGCCTAAAGCGCTTCGGCAACGGTGCCGGTTGCCGGAAGCGCGCGGCCTTCCATGTGCCGGAACAGCGACTTGTAGAGATGGCAGTGCGGATCCTTCTCGAACAGGCTCTTGTGCACGCTGTAGGTGCGCACCGGACAGCCCCCGTGGCACAACGCCAAGTAGTCGCAGTCGATGCAATCCCCTTGCATGAGCTTGATCGGGCGCTCGGCAAAGCGCTTGTGTGCCGCGCTGTTGCTAAGCAGCTCGGAGAGGCTGTTGTTCTCGAAGATGTTGCCGAACCGATAATCCGGATAGCTGGTCACCCAGCAATCGCACAGAGCAACGTGGCCGCGGGCGTCGATGGCGATGAGCTCGTCGGCGCAGTTCTGTCCCCAGATGCAGGGCAGGCACACGTCGCGGTCGGTGAAGTAGTTCATCAACTGGTCAAATGGGCCGATGCGAACGTCATTCTGCTGGCCGCGCGCCAGCCAGAGATCGGCCAGCTCGCAGTGAAATCGGGTGAGCTCCTCGATATTGAGAGACAGGCCTTGCTTGACGGCATTGGCCTCGCCGCCCGGGAACGGGGTGTTGATCTGAAAATCGGTGACGCCGAGTTCATCGACGAAATGGGTGTAGAAGCGTTCCGCACCGAGCTCGAGCGTCCCTTGGTTCAGCACCGAGATCACCTTCACGTCGATGCCCGCCGCGCGCGCCATGCGTACCTTGCGTGACCACAGTGCGTCATAGTGCTCGGGGCCGCGGCCGGAGACCTTCCGATGGAGATTCGGATAGTCCAGGGAGGTGCTGATGCTGTTGCCGAACATGTCGGCGATGACCCCGTCCCATTCCGGGCTATAGGCCAGCATATTGGTTTGCAGGCCATGCTCGATGCGCTTGCCGTGAGCCGCAGCTTCATCGCGGATCAGCCGGTATGCCTGCTCA
>JBATTL010000230.1:0-1793 GCA_049670525.1 Thiohalocapsa sp.
GAGCAACACATCATCAGCGTCCATGCCGGCGACTCTGCCGAACTCGACTGATCGCCGGCCCTCGATAATTTCTAAACGCCTGACCAGCCAGGGACCAGCGGCTACCGCAATACCCGCACTCAAGCCCATGGCCATGGCAGCAGAACCGTGCTCGCTGTTGCGCAAACCGACGCCAAGTCCGACAAACGCAAGGGAATTGCACAAGCTATCGCTGATAATCGCGTAACGATCACTCGCCGGTACGGCCTGGCCAGTAGCTTGGCCGATCCCGCCGTAAGATCGTTCCAGCAAAATTGTAATCAGAAAGAGCGCGGCCCCGGCAGAAAACAACGCGGGGTCTGCAGCGAGCGCCAATGCGGCCATAATTCCGATCAAAAGACGCACTGTGGTGAACTGAAACCGCGTAACGCCGCCGGCATTGATGGGCCAGGCAATGCAAACTTGTGCGAAAGAGCGCAGCCAACCTTTCTTCATCACAGCCAGGAGTGGTCCGCGTAGGCGCAACTTACTAGACTCCCGTCACTTGAGTCACACTCAATGTTCGACTGCAGAATTCTTTAGCTGTCACACACTGGATACTGGTAACAGCCACCGAGAATTATGATCTGCAAGATTGCAGCGCAGATCAACCCCCACGCTATGAAGCTGTGCACTGCATTTTTTGTTCGGAGCATTTCTCGCGATGAGCGCCTGCGGAGACTCAACCACCTCCACACTCGGACTTAATGGCCGGGGTTCTCTGACTAACTGCCCCACTAAGCCGAACTGCATTTGCGCCGACCAGGCCAGCAGCGGCCGTGCCATTGCAGGAGTACAGAAAGGATAACCGCCTTTCTGCCCGGTGGCAGTCGCTGCTTGCGCCGTTCGAAGCCTCAAGTCGTCGGTCGTCGATCTGAACTGAGAAGTGACCTGAGTGGACCTGGCGTGATAGTTACGGTCCTGAACCCGCTCAACCCGCTGTCCACCGGCGCACTTTTCATCACATCCCCGTGCCCAGGATGCCCCGAGTCAGATGGCGCGGGTGGTGCTGTCGCGGCACGCCGCCTTGTCCATGGGAGCTCGATTGGCCTCTATTCGACCGCGTCGAAAAATGCCAGCCACTGCCGGGCGTCGGCTCGTGTTGTGTCGTGCTCGTCGGCAAATCCATCGCGAACCAACTGCGCGTACAAGCCTATACCGCGTCGCCCACCTCGTCGTCGGGGTACAGGCCGTCGCCCACACGTGCATGCACCTCGAGGTCGATGTCCTGGTAGGTTTTTTTCAGCGTCGATGGACCCGACGCGCGCCACTTGGGCAAACGTGGTGACCGGGTCGACTTCGATATTGAGCCCATCGTTGAGGCGGCGATAAGTAGTCAACCCCGGTGATCGCACACTCCGCGGATCTTCGTAAAGGTGCGCTCAGTCGGAATCAGCGTCTTGGGCCCCATGCAGGTGGTCGCCAAGGCGGTCGTGGCGCTCCACCGAGGCGCGCCGCAACGCGTCCTTGCCAAACTTTTCTCGCACCGCGTCCAGCGCAATGTCCAAGGGCGATTGAGTGGCCGGCGAGGCCTCGGCAAAAAGCGAGGGCTGGCCCACATCGTCGATGCTGGTGAGATCGTACGCTTGAAGGCCGATGAGGCGCATCGGCGTGTCCAGATCGGCACGCGTGAGCAACTCGTCGATGGCCCCCATCATGAGGCTGGCGTTGTCGGTGGCGCTCTGCAGCCGCATTTGCCGCGTCACACTCTGAAAGTCGGCGTACTTGAGCTTGAGCCGCACGCCGCTACACACCCGGCGCTTTTTGCGCAGCGT
>JBATTL010000231.1:0-3775 GCA_049670525.1 Thiohalocapsa sp.
CATCACCACTGTGGGTGCGGCGTGCCGTGTAAACGGCGATGGCTATGACCAGCAGGCCATAGGCCCCGATCACCGTCAGGTCCAGCGTCGTTAGTTGGCTCGTGTCCACGGGCTCACACGGCAGTAGGCGCGTTGGGCGTCGGGCCTCGTTGTATCGGCGTACATGCGTGGCTGGGTCCCGTGGCAGGGTCCAGAAACAATGGCGATCAATGACGCGCTGCTCGACCAGGACGCGCGAACTCTGCACCGGGTCGGGGAGCGCTCGACGCGAGGCACGGGATCAGCCACTGGGGGGACGATGCGCATCTGTGGTTGCCTGGGTGGCCAACCCGTGATCACCGGTGTAGGCGTCATTGGTCCCGTTGCGCGGGACTCACTGCCCTTCCATGGTCGCCAGATGCCCGCGCATCTGTTCCAGGCGCTGCTCTTCAACCGCGATGTCCTGGGCATAGCGGGTATTCACGAACCGCATCTCCTCGACCAGATTCTTGTCTGCCATCTGCGCGGCCATCAGGCGCTGCGCATCGGGCCGCGTCCCCCCCGGCTGCCCTTGGGTGAGCATGGCATCGCCAACCATCCGGCTGCGTAGCTGGTCGAGTTCGGCGTCGCGTTCCTTTTGCAGGTCGCTGATGCGCCCCTCTGTTCGTGCGATTGTGCGCTTGAGCTGCAGGCGGTCGATAAACGCATTGGTCTCGGCGTTTTCTGCGGCCACTTGCCGATCGTTGGTGTCTGCATCGTTGGTGGCGTTCGGGGTCTGTGGCGAGCTGTATCCTAGAAAGACGCGTCGCTCACCTCGCCCACAGGGTTGGTCCGAGAAACTCGTCACGCCGTTCTCGGTGCATTGGTAGGCCCGCAGCGCAGCCTGGTCTGAGTACGCCATGGGCCCGCCCATTAGCCAGAGACAGGCTGCGCCAAACGGCCGATAGCTGCGGTGTCGACTGGGTGCGACAAGCCTTGTTGCGTAATCGCAAGCCTTGCGTTTCAGGGCGGCAGCATCGCTCTGTTGTGCTGCGTCCGCGGAATCTCCGATTGCTTGCCCAGAGCGATTGCCGCCTGTTCCGCCTGTTCGATCGGTCCCATCGGTCCCGTCGGTCCCGTCGGTCCCGTCGGCGCCGAAGCGTTGCTCCAGGTATCCGATGATCGCCTTCGATTCGTAGAGCCAGCGCGTCTCGCCGTCCTGAACGATACGCAGACAAGGGACCTGGATCTTGCCGCCGTCCTCCGCCAGAGCGGTACGGTGCTCTAGGTCATTCTGAGCGTCGCGCAGTTGGATGGGGAGGTTGAGTCGATGCATCGCTCGCCTTGTCCTGATGCAGAACGGGCAACCGAAATACTGGTAGAGGGCCATGGGCCGCACCTGGGCGTCGACGCTTCGCTGGGCATCCGGGGTGCGAGTCATGGGCGCCGGGCGTGTGACCTGATCGATGAACGCCACGGTGCGTCCCAAGCCCTCGCGGAAATGCTTCAGCAATCGGGCGCGTGCACCGGTCTTGGTTGCACCGATCTCCGGACTGTTGCCCTTGCGCGAGCCGGTTGTCATTGCATCGCCTCCGCAGATTCCAGGCAGCGGTCGCAGGCGTTGTCCCTTGCGGTATCGTCATCCGCTTCGCGCCTGGTCTGCTCGTACCCGTCGACCGGGCAAAGGCGTTGCTTCGAGACGGATTCGTCCGCTTGGTACCCGCGTTGTTTGGCCATGAAGGCACCACTGCAGTCGGACAGGGCCGCACCCGCGTGCGCTGGGCAGCAAACGCACTCGGCTACGCTATTCGGGCGTTCCAAACCTGGACTTGCTAGAAATCCCGACATCGGAATGGTCTCCTTCGTTTCTGACGGTCAAAAAATTCAACGGGTTGTGATTGCGTCGAGGGTGATTGTAACCGCCCCTCGGTTGCCGCGTGGAACGCACGACAACTATCGCCGGCACACGCGCCGGCACAGAAGGTGCTGGCGATTTTCGGCGCCGTCCCTTGATGCGTGCCTGTGCCGATGCAATTTCCCACACTGTCCCCGAAGACGCTTTGGTCGAATACAACCCCAACGGAGAACGAGATGAGAACACATACCCGTCAAGCCCGCGTTGCGGGCGTTGCGCTGCTTGCGTCTGCCATCATGCTGGTAGTCGTTCCAGCGACGGCCGAAGAAGTGTCGATGGAGAAGGCGGAACAGGCGATCAAGTATCGGCAAAACGTGATGAGCGCGATGGGTGGTCTGCTCGGGACCGCCGTCGGCCAGCTTCGCGAAGGATTCACATTCGGCCCGGATCTGAAAGGCGTGGCGGCGGGACTGAAACTCGTCAGCTCCGATGTCGCCGCCCTGTTCCCCGAGGGGACCGACATCGGTGAAACCAAGGCAAAACCCGAGGTTTGGTCCGACAGCGAAGGCTTCGCGGACAAGTCGACGCAGGCCGCGGACGCCGCAGCGGCGTTCGCCGAGGCGGTCGACTCTGGCGACAAGAAGATGATGCTCCAGGCGTTCAAGATGGTTGGCGACTCCTGCAAGGGCTGCCATGAGGACTATCGCGCCAAGTGAACGCCGGCGCGCTTTGAGCCGGTTCGCAGATGGCGCGTGGCTGCTCGTCGTCCTGCTCTGGGTACCGCTGTCTGCCCTGGGCGACGACGAGCTGACCGCGCGCGGTGAGTACCTGTTCAACGCCGCGCTGTGCGCCGGTTGCCACACGGCTGAAGATGGTGCGACCTTGGCCGGCGGCAGGCCCATCGAGAGCCCCTTCGGCACCTTCTACACCAGCAATATCACACCTGACCCCGAGCACGGCATCGGCGCTTGGAGTGAACAGGACTTCGTCCGCGCCCTCAGCGAGGGCGTCTCCCCCGATGGTGCGCACTACTATCCCGCCTTCCCGTACACGTCCTACACCAAGATGAGCCGCGACGATATGCGCGCGCTGAAGGCCTATCTCGACAGTGTGGAGCCCGTGGCGCAGCCGAACCAGCCCCATGATCTGGTTTGGTTTGCCGACTGGCGTGCGCCCCTCGGTCTCTGGAAGTGGTTGTATTTCGAACCGGGCGCGCTGGAACCCGATCCAGACCGCGACGCACAATGGAATCGCGGCGCCTACCTCACCGAAGCGGCCGCCCACTGTGCCGAATGTCATTCGCCGCGCGACCTGCTCGGAGGCATCGACGCGGATGCCCGCTACACCGGCGCCGAGGACGGCGTCGAGGGTGGCGCGACACCCAACATCAGGCCGGAGAAGGAGCATGGAATCGGATCCTGGACGCCGGATATGCTCGCGTTCTATCTCGAGATCGGCATGGACCCAAGCGGCGACTTCGCTGGCGGTGCCATGGCGCATGTCATCGACGAGGGCACCGGCAAGCTAACCGCGGAGGATCGCGCCGCGATCGCCGAGTATATTCTGGCGCTGCCGTCCAGCTCCGACGGGTCCGAATAGACGGGTGTGTGTCGCTCTAGTTGTGGGTAAGAACGCTGGACCTCGCGTTTTCAGTTCCCGCGGGTGCGGGGAACACCCTATCCGGAATTCCCACACAGCAGCCAGCATCGGTTCATCCCCGCGGGTGCGGGGAACACCTCAAACGAAGCATGGCCACCAGTTGGCCCGCCGGTTCATCCCCGCGGGTGCGGGGAACACCCGCGTTTTACGGTTACTATTCGTGGTAGAGACGGTTCATCCCCGCGGGTGCGGGGAACACGCCCCGGAGATCCGCGTTCCGGATGTCCGCGCCGGTTCATCCCCGCGGGTGCGGGGAACACACCAGCTTAAAACAAGCGTTCCACTGTTCATCCGGTTCATCCC
>JBATTL010000232.1:0-9638 GCA_049670525.1 Thiohalocapsa sp.
ATTCCGTCGATATTGAACAGGCCTTCGATGGCCGGCGCGATATCACCCAAAGCGATGGACTTGGTCTCGCTTGACCTCGCCCAGCAGCGCTGGGCTCATGCTGAGTCCGTCCACCCCAAGGCCCAGCGACACGAGCGCGCCTGCCGGATCGCCCGCGATCTCGCCGCAGACGCTGACGGGCTTGCCGACACGGTGTGCGGTCTCAATGGCCTGGCGGATGGCGTCGAGCACGGACGGGTGTAGCGAGTCGTAAGGGGTTACGACCTGCACGTCGTTGCGATCCACGGCCAGCAGGTACTGCGTCAGATCGTTGGTGCCGATCGAGAAGGCATCGACACGCCCGGCCATGGCGCCCCGAGGCTGAGGAAAAAGGTCACCTCGTGTCGGGCGTAGGGCTGGTGCGACGGCTTCCAGGCCGTCAGGACACCTAGGACGGTGCGGTGATGGATCAGCGGGGTGCCGAGAAAGTTGCCGGCGAGAACCTTCGGGAGACCGGTGGAGACACGAGGCGCAGGCGTCGACAGCGACCGCTTTTCACGCCTGTTGGACGGCCATGGCCAAGGCATCGCTCAGGGTCGGGGCGAGGCCGGCCTGCCGCATAAGCTGCCGCAGTGTCACGAGCATGGTTGCCCTTCATCCGACCGGGCCGCGCGCATGTCGCATCGGAGTGGAGTCGAGGGTCCAATGAGCCAATACCGCCGGCTTTCGGCTGCTCAACGGAGATCAGATGATCAGATGCTCGCGACCCTGATTGCGGGTGTGCGGCGCATGACCTAGAACGACCACCCGCAGGGCAGAGGCTGAGGAAGAAGTCCAGACCGCGTGGGGATAGGTCACTTCGGGGACGGAACGGCAGCCGATTTCGAGACATAGCGTAGGTTGAGCCTTCACCGCACATTGCAATCCGTCGATGCACTGGCGGCCCTTTCTTAGACTTAAGTTCGCTAGCGCACCGAAGGCACGGTCCGTTCGGCGTAGATTACACAGAACCGGGCCCATTCATCGTGTTCTCAGCCCTTCCCATCGGCCCACGCGGCGGACGGGAAAGACTGGAACCGCGGCGCGGCCGTCACCGACTCCGCCGTGGGTCGATCCGGCTTGCAGGCCACGGTCTATCGTCAACTACTGGAGCACTTGTCATGCAATTTGATCTCACCAAACACAACGTCGGCAACATCGATCGCCTGATCCGTGCGATCGTCGGCGCCCTGCTGATCGTCGGCGCCTTTATCGGCAGTAGCTGGGTGGCCGGGTTGATTGGCGCGGCGCTGGTTGGCACCGCCTATTTCCGGTTCTGCCCGGTCTACGCGCTCTTCGATTTCAGCTCCAACAAGGACGAGGACGAGGCCCCTGTGAGCAAATAGGCTTCTGAGCCGCCTACCGATCCGGTCACCAGGTCCGGCGGGGGTCGCCGAAATCGCTTCGCGCATCATCCGTTTGACGTCTTGTGGCCACTGAGCACAATCCTCATGGCCACGAGATAAACCCGCGAGGGAGGCCGCCGACACCTATCCTTCAAGGCCCCTGTTTCACACTGTCAGGAGCTCATCCCATGACCAAAGAACGACAAAGCAACAAGGAAGCGAAGAAGAAGCCCAGCCTGACACGGAAAGAAAAGAGGAATGCCAAGAAGAACAAGCACGAATCCAAGACCTTGCTGGGAAACGTCAAAGGCGGCCTGGTCTGATCGGCGGACGGAGACCTGATTGCGTCTGCGTCATCCGGCAGCCGACCTGCTCCAGGCCATCGGTGAAATGAAGGCTAGAGAGTGTCAAGTCCCAGGCGATTACGTTCCTCCCTCCCGCCAAACCGGTACGTGATCAGCGGGTGCTCTTGCGATGCGGCTGACCTTTGTCGAAACCCCATTGTTCACGCGGCTGGCACCTGGCTAGCTGGACGATGCCGAATTCCCGCGGTTGCAGGAGGCGCTGCTGGCAGCGCCTGCGCGTGGCGACGTCATTCAAGGGACCGGCGGATTTCGGAAGGTACGATGGGATGATCCGCGGCCTGGCGAAGGGAAGCGCGGCGGGCTTCGATGTACTGATGAACGGTATCGGCGCCATGCGCGACCAGCGCGAGGGCAAGTTGACGTTGCGGAACGCGGAGATCGGCGATTTGCCACCCCTCGCGCGGTGGCGGCGGCTGATCCGCGAGACGCGCGAGCAGATGAACTGCTCACGGGCCGTCTTCGCTCGGCGGCTGCGGGTATCACCGCGTACGCTGGAGGCCTGGGAGCAGCGGAATAGCATGGTGCGCGTTTCCGGTTTCCGCGCTGCTTATCGGTCAGGAGCGCAACGATGCGCTCGCGCAGTTTCGTCTGCGCCCGTCCCGGATTCCTCTGCCATTCGTCAAACAGGGCCTTGATCCGGGCTACCTGGCCGTCGTTGAAATCGAGTCGGTTGGGCATCCGGCCCAGATCGTACTCCATGCGTGTCTGGATCATGGCATCGCGCTTGACCTTGTGGGCATCGGCCGGCATGGCATAGATCTGTGTACGCAGATCCAGGCTTTGCGGGTCGCGCTGGGATTGTTCGGTCTGCATGATCGGATGAACCTCAACCGACCTGCGCCTCGGTAAGCTCGCATTCCGTGCCTGAGTCGGTCAGTGTTCGAGCCCCTGGCCGTCCCTGCCCGATTCTGATATCCCCTGATATCCCGCCGATACCCTTGGGTATCGTCCGGAAATGCCCCGCCCCTATTTGACAACCAGGTTGTTGTCCACCGATTTCACACCCTGGTTACCCTGCGCCACTTCCGCCGCCCGCTCGAGACTGAGCTGTGAATCGACGGTCCCGCTCAGCGTCACTACGCCGTCGGTGGTGGTCAGGGCAATCTGCAAGACCTTCAGCGCCGGCTCTGCCAGGAATTCAGTCTTTTTTGCATTGGCGATTCCTCAATGGGTTCGTTAGGAGCCGTGGCGATGCACGGCAATGAGTTGTCGTTCCTAGATTCTTCCCAGCAAGAACAGGATCAACACGATGACCAGGATGACCCCGATCACGCCGCTGGGCGCATAACCCCAACCGCGGCTATGCCGCCAGGTCGGAATGACCCCCAGCAGAATCAGAATCAGAACCACGAGTAAGATGGTGCCGAGTGACATGGTCATAACCCCCGTGAGAGAACACGTGCTAAACGAACGGCCATTCCAGGAAGAGACGACGTCCTGATTGGAATGGTCGCTCACCTGGATCAATAGTGGATGAATGCCAAGAGCCGTTGAATGATCACGTTCGACAAACTCCAGACAGGTCGATTTCAAGCAGCGAGATCGCCTGTCTAGACGCCGTTGTGCTCCTCGGAAAAGCGCGTCTTAGCTGTCGTTCTTGACCTCTGCCGCGACATCCTCGACTTCCGCCGCGACATCACCAACGCCTGCCCGGACCTTGCCGGCGTTCTTTTGGATCTTTCCTTCTATTTCCAGTTTTCCGTTGCCGGTTACCTGACCGGCGACTTCCTTCACTTTGCCTTTGGCTACTTCGTACCGACCTTTGACCTGTTGTTTGTTCATGTGTCTGTCCTGTCAATGAATTGAGCCATCACCCCAGCGCGGCTATGCGATTTCCCATCGCTGTGAGGGCAAGAATAGTCGCACGATTGATGGCGGTCGGTTCGGCAACGCACATAAAGGAAGCATTTTCTTCTGTGCGCTACCGAACAGACGGCCACTGACGCTTCGGTCAAGCTCGCCATGGAGTCTGTTTCAATGACGCTCACTTGGCGGCTGAAACCGGGCGGCACGCCTGGCGGCGAGTCGGCCAAGCGGGTTCGGATACTGTCCTGCGGAGGCACCCTCGATGAGCCAATGCGCAACCGTTATCGGGGCGTCGGCCCCCGACCGACTCGCTCGCCTGATTCAGAAGCGGGTCTTCGGCGACCGGGTCAAAATCCCGTTGGAAATTCGCCTGTGGGGCGGCCGCACCTATCGCTTCGGCGACGCCGAGCCGGCGGTGAAGATCCTGGTGAAGGATCGCAAGGGCTTGAGCGCGCTGCGCCGGCTCGATGAGTTGCGCATCTGCGAGGCCTATATGAACGGGAGTCTGGATGTCCAGGGGGACATGCTGGGCTTCGCCAGTCTCCGTCCTGGCCTGCATGACCGTCATCCACTGCACGACCTGTGGCGACGCCTCACACCCTGGCTCGTCGGGAGGATAACGACCGACCGGCAAGCCATCGCCGCGCACTACGACGTTGCCAGCGACTTCTATCTCCAGTTCCTGGACCCGACCCGCTGCTATTCGCAGGCCGTGTTCGAGCGGGATGATGAGCCCCTGGAGACGGCGCAGCGCCGCAAGCTGAATTTCGCGATCGACGCCTGTCACCTCAAGCCGGGGGATCGCGTGCTGGATGTCGGGGGCGGTTGGGGGAGCTTCACGGAACAGGCCGGCGGGCGCGGGATTCAGGTCACCTCACTGACGATCTCCCGTGAGTCGGAGGCCTTCCTGACCGACTTGATCGAACGGCGTCAGCTCCCCTGTCGGGTCGTGAACGAGGACTTCCTGGCCTACCGCTCGCCCGAGCCCTATGACGCCATCGCCATTCTGGGCGTCATGGAGCATCTGCCCGACTATCCGGCGGTGCTGCGGCAGATCCGGCGGTTGCTGAAACCGGGTGGGCGCGTCTATCTCGACGCCAGCGCCTCGCGGGACAAGTATGCCAAGCCCAACTTCATCGCCCGCTATATCTTTCCGGCGGACCACGCCTTCCTCTGCCTGCACGACTTTCTGCGTGCGGTGGCCAGGACCCCGCTGGAGGTGCTGGCGGTCTACAACGATCGCCACAACTATTTCCTCACCTGTCGGGCCTGGGCCGAGAACCTGGAGGCCACCCGGGAAGACATCGTCGCCCGCTGGGGCGAGACGCTCTACCGCCGCTTCCGGCTCTATCTCTGGGGCTCGGCGCAGGCCTTTCTGAGCCGCGGCGCGGAGGCCTTTCGGGTTGTTCTGGAACGCCCCCTGGAGTCATGAGGGGTTCGGCGGACAGCCGTCGGTGGAGCTGGCGCCTGTCGGCGCGTCAAGGTGCGACGAGCACAGAAGGCGCGTTGGACGAAAACGCCCAGTGGAATCCACGCATTTTTTCGTGCCGCTCTGTACGCCACCGAACTGAATCTGTGCGAGACCCCGCCTATACTGGTGGCTGTCGTTAAGGGCCGATCGATCCACCGCCATGGTTGGATTCGACCGACCGGCACCACCGCTATGGCTGTCAGGCAGCCCTTGCCTTCCAGCCGTCCATTTTCAACGCGACCGGCAGGACACGAACATGCACAAGATACAGCGCACGCTGCAAAACCTCCTCTTTATGACGGCCGCCGTCTCGCTGGTATCGATCGGCAGCCAGGCGCTGGCGGCAACGGCGGAAGACCTCAATCACGACGCCGCTCAGGCGTTGCGGCTCTTGCCTTTTGCTCCGCAAGCCCGCGCGCATGCGGGTCTGCCGCAGTGTGCTGCCGCCGAGTCCAAGCCTCTGACAGACAAGGAGTAGATGCCTCATGAAAAAGAAATTCACAATCAGCCTCGCTGTTGTCTTCGCCATCGTGATAGCCGTTCTCTGGCTCTTCTGGGGTGCAGATTCTTGGAACGTTCAGATCACGGGCGTGACCGGCGATGGTCGTGATGTCCAGTATCGTATCGAGACCGTCTCTACGAACACCGCTGACACGCTGATTTTCCGCAACGAGGACGCCGGATTCGTGCCCCCGTACTTTAAGTTCGCTTCCGCGGATCTCCAGGCCCTCGCGAGCCGTATCACGCAGGGGTGCCCGCGAGAACCCGTGACGATGCATGGCTACGGTATGCGCATTTCATTCCTGGATATGTTCCCGAATGTCACCTCGATCGACGCACCACAGCGCTGTCTTGATGCGCCATCCAAAGCGGGTTCGCCGGCGGTGACTGAAAGTGAGTGAAGCGGACCTCCCAAGCCGGACGGGGCATTCCCCCGCTCGGGACGTTTTCCGCCGACGGCTAGTGCCTGAAACGCGCGGGACGGGGTGAATACGCCGTCCCGCTTGGGCGTGGAATCCGCGCATGTTTTTGTGCCGCTCTGTACGCCACCGAACGGAATCTGTGCAAGACCCCGGCTACGCTCCTGGTTGTCGTTCGGAAGGATCCGCCAGGGTCGGATTCGACCGACCGGCACCACCACTATGGCTGTCAGGCAGACCTTGCCTTCAAGCCGTCCATTTCAATGCCACCGACAGGACACGAACATGCACAAGATACAGCGCAGGCTACGAAACCTCCTCTTGATGGCGGCCGCCACCGTCTCATTGGCTTCGGTCGGCAGCCAGGCGCTGGCGGCAACGGCGGAAGACCTCGATCACGATGCCACTCAAGCGTTGCAGCTCTTGTATAAGACCACTCCCGAGGCCGCGGCGCTTGCCGAGCGGGCAAAGGGGATCCTGGTGTTCCCGAATGTCGTCTAAGCCGGACTCGTCTTCGGGGGCGGTTATGGCGAAGGCGTGCTGACCAAGGCTGGCAAGTTCGCCGGCTACTACAATTCCGTCTCCGCGTCCTGGGGCTGGCAGGCAGGCGCGCAGTCATACAGCTACGTCGTCTTTCTCATGAGCGACGATGCCCTGAAATATCTCGACAAATCGGAGGGATGGGAAATCGGTGTCGGACCGACCGTGGTGGTGGTGGATCAAGGCGCGGCCAAGAATCTGTCATCGTCGACACTCAAGGACGATGCCTACGCCTTCATTTTCGATCAGCAGGGACTCATGGCCAGTCTCAGCATCGAAGGCACGAAAATCAGTCATCACATCAAACGTTGAGCACGCAGATGACACACCATGCCGTTTGACCCCGGCCGACATTCCGCCACCCGACACTGCGGATGATTTCCCGCGCGATCGCGTCCGGCGACAGGATGAAATCGATACACCCGCTCGCGATGGCGATCGCCGCGGCTGTCGGCGCCTGGTTCGACGCCGTCGTTCGAGTCCCCGACTGGATGTGCGCTGGGGTTGCCCCCGCCCTCGGCGGTCACAGGCATCGGCACGTCCATCAGGGCGCGTATGTGCGGCAGCGGACCGACGGCCATCGCCAGTGCACCGACAAGACACAGTATCTCTTCATCGAAGTGCTGGCCTAACTGGATGCGCAGCATGTGCGCGGGATCGCCCTGACGCCTACGCAGGGGCTCGCGCGCGGTGTGAGGGTCGAGGACAGCGGCGAACCATTGATGGCGCCGGGGGCAAAGGCATCCTCGGGCGCATGTTCGACCTGTTCGGCAACGCCATCGAGCGCCAGCCGGTACCCACCGATCTCCAATGGCGCTCCGTGCATCCCGAGCGCCCGGCGCCGTGGCTGCTGGGCAGCCTGCTGATGCGGATCAGTCTGGTGCTGGTCGGGCTCTATCTGGTCTCCGGCGGCTATTGGCAACGCCTGTTGGCCTGTCTCGCCGGCGTCGTTGGCGCGCGTTTTCTCGTCCTGCGACTGACCGCTCCAGCGGTCGACCACCAGCCTGTCGCAACAGAGGCCCGGTATGCGCCTGAGTCCCGATGAGATGATCTTCTGGCAGTACGGGTTTCTCAAGCTTAACGCGACCATCGTCTTCACCTGGGGGCTGATGCTCGTGCTGGTGATCGGCTCGCTCCTCGTCACACGCAACCTGTCCCGGGATCTGCGCCAGTCGCGCTGGCAGAACCTGCCGGAGATCCTTGTCACCGGCATCGAGAAACAGATCCTGGGGGTCGGGCTGCGCGACGCGCGGAGCTATCTCGGCTTTCTCGGTACCCTGTTCCTGTTACTCGCCGCGGCCAGCCTGGCCAACATCATCCCCGGCTATCGCCAAGGTCTCCGGTCTGCCCAGCGTCGGCTTCGAAGAGCTGCCCGCGGTCGATGTCGGCCAATCCGTCTCGCGTGTCGGGAGCAAGGCGCAGCGAGCGGCCTACCGCGGGGTGGCGGGCGATCTGAAGCTCGCCTACGCCCAGATCAAGGCGCTCGAGACCTTTGCCCGCTTCGGCGCCCGCGTGGACGAAGACACTCGGAGCCGCTTCGCGCACGGGCGTCGCATCCGTGCCTGTCTCTAGCAGCCGGAATTCGCACCGGTGTCCATGCCGGCGCAGATCACCATCCTGCTGGCCTTGACCGCCGGACTTTTCGACCCGGTTCTGCTTGAACGCACGCCCGACGCCGAGCGGGCGGTGCAGGAAGCGGCGGCGGCGATCCCGGAGGATGTCAGCGAGCCGTTGGTGAGCGCCGATTCCTTCAGAGCGATGCGGATCGTCAAACCATCGTACACATCGGAGGCGGGGCGCTGGTCGGGTTCCAGCCCCAGCCTGACCCCGAGCCCCAACTGGGCAGTTAACGCGGACGGACGGCGACGGAATCCGGGCTAAGCTTGAGAATAGGCAGAACCACGCACCAGCCGCATCACGAGAGGATTGCTGAGCATGATCACGAAACTCCGCCATGGGTGGCAATCGATGCGGTCGAGCTTCTGGTTCGTCCCCGCCCTGATGGTGGTGGATGCCGTGGTGCTGGCCATCCTCCTGATCACCCTGGACACCAGCGTCGATCTGCATCTGGCCGCACGCTGGCCGCTGCTCTTCGGTGCCGGTGCGGCCGGCGCCCGCGGTCTGCTCACGACCGTTGCCAGCTCCATGATCACGGTGGCCGGAGTGGTGTTCTCGATCACCCTCGTGGCCCTGGCGCTGACCTCCAGTCAGTACAGCTCGCGCGTCATTCGCAACTTCATGCGCGACCGCGTCAACCAGTGGGTGCTCGGCGTCTTCCTCGGCATCTTCGCTTACTGCCTGGTGGTCCTGCGGACGATTCGCGAGGGCGACGGAGGGACCTTCGTGCCGACGCTGGCGGTGCTGGCCGGCCTGATCCTCGCCTTCGTCGGAATCGCGGTGCTGATCCACTTCATCCATCACATTGCGACCAGCATCCAGGCCTCGAGGATTGTTGCCACGGCCGCACAGGAGACCCTCGCGGCCGTGGATCACCTTTTTCCCGAGGCGTTGGGAGACGATGACGACCTGGGCGCGGACGACACCCTGGCGAGCGTGCTCGCCAGGCAGCCCTGGTTGGCCGTCCCGGCCGGCAAGACCGGCTACATCGACAGACTCGACATGGACGCGCTGCTGGCTGTCGCCCGGAAACTGGAGACCCCCCTGCGGATGGAGCATGGCGTCGGCGAATTCGTCGTGGCGGGCACGCCTTTGGTCTCGCTGCTCGATCCAGGTGACCTGGACGACGCGACGGCGGCCAGACTGAACGCGGTCTACGTCATCGGTCGCCGGCGCACGGTGGAGCAGGATGTCGCCTTCGGCATCCGCCAGATCGTCGACGTCGCCATGAAGGCCCTGTCGCCCGGCATCAACGACACCACGACCGCGGTGATGTGCGTGGACTATCTGGCGGCGATTCTGACCCGACTGGCGACGCGCCGGATTGCGACTCCCTTTCGGCTGGATGAGGGGGCGGTGCGCGTGATCGTCCGAGGCTCAAGCTTCGAAAGCCTGTTGAGCGACGCCTTCGACCAGATCCGGCAGAACGCCGAAGGCAATGCCGCCATCCTGTTACGGCTGCTCGGCGCGCTGCCAACCATCGCCGGCCTGACCCTAAGCCCGAACAGGCGGCGGGTGCTCCGACAAAAGGTCGACGAGATCGCCGAGGTGGCCG
>JBATTL010000233.1:0-12770 GCA_049670525.1 Thiohalocapsa sp.
TGCCCACACTCTCGGGCCTCTCGCCCACATACCCACAGACCCTGCAACAAGCTGTTCTATAGAGGAATGAAGCGGTGCGTCACGAGAATTGAGTGCCAATAGTTGACAGGTCAAAACATATCAGCCCATATCCTTGAATGGACCTTTGAAGTAGGGATAGGTCTCGCGGAACTCGCGCATCGCAGCGGCCAGCGAACGGAAGAACATCTCGTCCACGTCCTTCCAGTCGGCCTTGTTGCTCACGACCAGGTCCATGGTCTGCTTGATGGAGCTATCTTGCTCTCGCAGTTGCCCGACGCGCCCCGCGTACTGCTGCTCCGGGTTGGCTTCGAAGCGCGAAACGACTTCGTCACAGAAACTGGGTGGCAACGCGTTGGTGCGCTCGAATACCAGACTGCCTGGCCGAAGCTCCCTAATGCTGCTAAGCGGGTAAATGCTACGCTCAGTTGCGACCGCGGGCATTGTTGGCGCCTCCTCAGACTCGAATCCTTGCGATTGTCTGAGGGCGCAAGGTGCCGGTCAACCTTGCGCGCCCACGCGCGGCTAGGGAAACCCTGATTTATCTCGTCTCCCATGCGGGCCAAGAATGGCTCGCGCTGATCTATTCCATTGGATGGAATAAAAAAACAAATGGATGGAAGAAATCGGCTTCTCCTCAGAGATGGCTCCGGTCAACATAATCACGTATTTTCAGCGCGGCCTCGGGACCATGACGTTGGTGAAAACGGATCATTTCGAGACCAACGCGTTGCCAATGCCGGCTGCCTCGGTCAGCGATCTCCCGAAGCGGGACGCTGTCCCCGTCCAAGCGCCAGATATCGTAGGCTTGCATAAGACCTGGGAAGATTTCCTTGCGCATATGCGTGAGATTGCCAGCGTAGAAGTGCAGCGCCGCGGCTTCCCCGTCTTCTCCAAGCTTGGCGATGATTCGGGATAATGTAATCAGGCAGTCCGCCAAGTGGTCGCGCACCGAACGAGCCATGATCTCGGCCGGGGTCTGAGACAGATCCAACAGCATGCTGTTCCAGGCTTCATCCCCCAGGATCTGCCCGGCATAGAACTCGCCCTGTTCGTGGAGCAGCGCATTGTCGATTTCGCGGTCGGTCATGGCCGCCAGCGATCCTTCCATGTCATCATCGAATTCGTAGCAGGCAAAAGCACGCCCAAGGGCGTTGTCCGGGCGGTTCCAACGCCAGCCCTCCAGCTTTTCCCAGAGCATACGACCGAGGGATTCCCGACGCACAAAGATGGTACTACCGCGTGTCATGGCCGGCGGCGCCGCAAGGTCGCGCGCGTATTCGCTGGAGGCCACGTAGACAGAACAATCGCCGTTTTGCCCATATCGCTCCAAGTCGCCGAGAAAGAAGTGCGACTTTGCACTATTGCCGAGGCCGCTGCTGTAGACAAGGCCTTGTGGTGCTAACGCCCTATTAATGGCTTCCGCATCGTAGGGATCATAATCATGCCCATCGATCGGAAGTGGGGCAAACTCCGCATGCTCTAACTCCTCCCAGAGTTGTTCGCGGGCCTGCAACCAGTCGCCGACGGCGTCTTTCGAGAGCGCGACGCCAAAGGGCAGCCGCTGCTCCCAGCGGTAGTACTCGCGCATCTTCATCAAATAGATGCACAGCGAATAATCGGCACCGTGCCGCGCATCGGAGATATGGCAGTTGTACTGGACGGCCCCGGCCAGAACATTAAGTTGCTGTGGTTTCATTGCCAATACCTCGACCGACTGGCCCGGATGCCCGGATCTTTGCGCGAAACGCCAGCTCTTGGACCGCATTGTCCCCCGCCGGAAATCGGGGCCTTGTCTCAAGCCGGTCCGCGAGAGATGGCGTGGCAGGCGCAGCCCTAGGCTTTACCAAGGAAAGTGGTCGGGGCATTACGCTACCAGTTCAACCCGCTCTCAGGCAACTGTCACACGGCGCCACCGGCATCTCCGGAAAACAGGTCCAAGGACGACTACGCTCGCCGCTTTCAGAACTCGGTATCCGCACGACGCCATCATAATCCCGGGAGTCAAAGACGTATGGCACTACGCATCAAGAGTCACTGGTGGAACGATGAGAGTGCACGTTCGATGCCGGAGATCGGAAGCGCGCTGGCTTTCATCGCCTGGCGCATCGCCGTTGACAAGGCGATCACATTGCACCGCGAGCGTTTTGTCTACCGCGACGACGCGCAGCGTTTGCTGGTCATCCAGGAATATCTGATTTTTCTGATCCAGATAGCCGATCGCCTCTCCCATGATCGCTTCGACGATGAACAGCGCAGGGAACTGGTCACCGCATTTGCGAAAAAGTGCATCGAACACGTGCAGGACAACAGCCAGGATCTGCTTGGGCCCGGAGACTATGGAAGCCCGTTTCTCGCCCGACTCAACCAGCGTTCAGAGGAATACGCGGAATTTCAGCTCGCCGACGACGGACCCAGCTATCCGTTCCTGCGCGCTCTCGGCTTCGAGATGCAGACCCTGATGGGCAGCAACGAAGAAAACCGTTGGATCATCGACCAAGTCATGGACAAGGACGGTTGGGACGCCTACAAGCGGTTCTCGAAGGCATTTTGCGATCTGTTCGACTAGTGCCGCCTTTGCCCCTGGCCGCGATTCTGTTCAATCGGATCGGGGCAAACCCCGATTCTCGGGAGCAATCCTTAACGAAGGACTGGGCGGATCGTTGGCGTCGTCCGTGGCTCACGGCGCGCCAGGAGAATACCGCCCAGTATCAGTCCGAGGCTGCACAAATGCGCCAGCGTCGGCTGTTCACCGAGGAACAACACGCCGATGCCGACCGCCCAAAGGGGGATCAGGTAGTTAAGCTGCGACGTAAAGGCGGGGCCGGCGGATTGGATGAGTCGAAAGTAAACGACCAGCGCCAGCGCCGTCGAGAAAAACCCGAGAAAAAGCACCGCCCCGGCAACGCCGGGAGAGAAGGTCAGCGTATTCACTGGGCCCGCACCGATCCCGGTGGGCAAAGACATCAGCGCGGCCAATGCGGTTACCGCGGCGGCCGTCGACAGGGCGTCGCTGGCCGGGCGCAGTCGCGCGAGGATCGCCGACACCCCGTAACAAAGCGCGCCGCCAAGCACGGCCAGCATAGGCAGCAACGGCCCTTCATCACCGCCGATCGCCAGCAGCGCCTGAGGACCGATGAGCACCAGGACACCGGCGAACCCAAGCAGGAAGCCCACGATCCGATAAGGGGTGAGCCGCTCCCCCGGCACCAAAAAATGCGCCAGCGCCAGGGTCGCGAGCGGCATCACCGCCATCAGAATTCCGGCCAGACCGCTGTCAATGGCACCCTGGCCCCAGGTGATCAACAAAAACGGCAGCAGGTTACCGACCAGGGCGATGAGCAGGAAAAACAACCAAAGTCGTCGACCAGTTGGCAGAGGCCGTGATAACCCGAACATGAGCGGCACAAGGATCAGCGTCGCGATCCCCAATCGCGCCATGACGATGGTCCCCATCGGCAACGCGCCGGTGGCGATCTTCGTAAATAGGAACGAAGATCCCCACGTGGCCGTCAGCGCAAACAGGCTCAGCCAATCGGTTAGTTCGCGGCGCATCTCGTTCAATGGAGCACTAGTTTTGCTTCCGCGTCGGTGGCCTGCTCGGAGACGGGCTTCTCTACCGCGGGAGGCTGCGAATCGACTTCGCGACCATGCGGTATCGGTCGGGGACTGACATTTCAGGCGGGCCGAGGCCGCCGGGTCTCACCCACGCCGATCCTCGGGCTGGCAGCCAGCACACCAGTAGGTAGACCTCGGATTTCCACCCAGGCTGCTGCGCTGGATAGGCGCACCGCATCGCAGGCACGGCAGATTAGCGCGACCGTAAACCCACAGCCGTCCAAGCTTGTCGAAATTGGCGCGCGTAGTGCGCGGCCCACCGCCGACATTCTCCCCGAGCAACTCCGCGGCGCGCCGGTAAAGGGCGGCTATCTGCTGCGGCTGGACGTGACGCAGACGCTGGAGCGGCGACTGAGACTCCAGGAACAGCAGCTCGGATTTGTACACGTTGCCAATGCCGGCGGCGACCCGCTGATCCAGGAGCACATCTACGATGAGCGTATCCGGCGCCAACAATGCCGCGATGCGACAAAGTATGTCATCGATTTCGGGAAAGTCTCGGATCAGATCCGGCCCCAACCGGTTGCCGCGGTCTGCCCGCTCGAAACCGCGCAGCCGGAGCCATTGGACCTCCTTGGCGTTGAAGCAAACGTAGTTCATTCGCTCTGTCTCGACGACGATACTCGCCTGGCGCGCGGGTTTTCGCCAGGGACTAGCGGGCCGGTATCGATGCCAGGAACCGTACATGCCCAGGTGGCTGCGCAACTGCACGCCGTCATCGAAAGTCAGATAGAGATGCTTGCCCTCGCTGCCGACGCGGCTGACGTGGCGTGGACCGCTGGAAGCACCGAACGCCGGATGCAACTGGACCCCCCGCACGAGCCTGTCACGCAGCCGCTCATCCAGAAATACCGCGATCTTGTAAATGCTGTCGCCTTCGGGCACGATCCTGCTCGTTTTCGCCGAGTCCGCTGATGGGCGCCTTGCACCTACAAAGTTCGACTATCGTAGCTCCGAAGCCTGCCCGCAGACGCGCTTCAAGACGGCTTAAAAAAAACCCCGCCAAAGGCGGGGAACACGACAAGGAGTCAGAAAGCTTCTTGCGAAGCTCAGAGGGTAGGAGAGCGCCGCGCCGCGAAAGTTCGATCGAGTTGCGATCGATTATCCGCGTGAAATTCGCGCTTTTGATGGGTTCATGGGCCGACACTCACGGGCACTCGCAAAGATCTTGGGCGCGCAAGATTGAACACCCCGCCAACGGATTTCAAGTCTCCAATGCGCCGGATATCGCCGGCAGCCGTTGCCCGACCAATCGAGCCGTTAACCCCATTTACCCCCATATTGAACCGAAGATGGCGCCTGATAAACGCTTATGCTATCGTTCACCGAAAGAGCTGCTTGTCTCCTGCGCGGTCGGTCTGTTTCCGGGCGACGGACGGCGACTCTTGACGAACCTTCCCCACGATTCTTCGTTAAATGAGACCGCAAGTCGCTGACTGTTCTGTCCGCGCGTGGCGTCGACGATGCCTCCACATTGATCGGTGCTAGCGCCCGTCGACATCGTCGTAACGGCGATGCGCAACAACAAGCACCGCATGCGGCCAGCGATCATCCCCTAAAGGACAAAGCATGACGAGCATTGCGAGATGTTAGAACCCAGAGCCCGACGCGTTGGGCCGTTTCCGCCGCGCCCGATGACCGAGCGCCAAGAGACGCACCCTGATCACCGCATCACTCCCCGCCTCTGTTTGCCTCTTGACCAATCCCCGACGCAGCCTCGCGCGAGCTACCTGACGGCTATCACCGCGCACGCCATGCATCGTCTTCAACAGCCATTCTTGGCCGCATACCCCACACGAAGAGGTAGTGAATGAGCGTACGCATCAGTGGAGATACGCTTGCGTTAGATCGGAAAATCGTGCGCCGAATCGAGCGTCACGCCAATGCGCTCGAGCAGAGTTTTCCGAGCCAGCAGTTTAAGATTCAAGCCCGGATTGCGGAGGAATTCGACCAACTCAAGGGCAACCGAGTCCGATGTGAACTGGTCACGACCACACCGGACCGGCAGCAGATTATCGTTCGCGAGGCCCATAAAAAAGCCGAAGATGCCATCGACATCGCATTTGCCGGGCTCAAACCGAAGTTTCGGCGACTGCGCACCAGAACCCTCGGCAAACAGATGAAGGAACATTTGCTACGAGCCACGGGCACCTAGGACTCCGTCAGTGGGTAGGTCCACCCGCCGACGCGAACCTATGTTCGAGCTAAAGCTCGACTCCGCCGGATGGTCGTGCGCGCCCCAATCGGGCGTCGCCAGAGTCCTACAGTAGCCGAAGGCTCGATAACCCGCCATCAACGGGAATAATCTGACCCGTAACCGAAGGCGCTTCATCCAACAGCCAGACTGCGGTCCGCGCCATCTCCTCGGCATCGCCGACACGCTTCAACGGGTGACGTTGAACTGCTGCATTCCGCTTGTCATCCGAGTTCAACAGGCGTTCCGCCAGCGGCGTGTCGGTCACGGTCGGCGCGATCGCATTGGCGCGCACGCCGGGCGCCAGTTCTGCCGCGAGCGATCGTACAAGCCCCTCGACCGCTCCTTTGGCGGCGGCAACCGAGGCGTGATAAGGCATTCCTGTCTGCACCGCGACGGTGCTGAAAAGAACGACCGATGCGTTTCCACTCTGCTTCAGCGGTTTGAGTGCGCCCTGGATGGCGCGTACGGCTCCGAGGAGGTTCAATTCCAGGTCATCGCGGAACTCCGCCGCCTTCAGCCGCTCGAAAGGCCGCAATCGTATGCTGCCCGGGCAATACACTAGCCCGTCGAGCCGATCCGGCAGCTCCGCGACCGGGAAGTCGTCCTCCCGCACGTCCCAATAAAGACCCCGTGCCGTCAGCAAGTCGGGTGCATTCCCCGGGCTTCGGGATACATGAGTAATCTCGTGCCCCTTGGCGGACAACAAACGCAGCAATGCGGCACCAATACCGGAGCTGGCGCCGACGATTAGATAGTGTTTCGACATTCAGGCGAGTCTCTCAAACTGGACAGGGTATGAGGGACATGCAGACGAACAAAACTCAAACAAGATCGACTATTACTCTATGCGCTCTTCGTCAAGGACAGACATTTACCAGCTTGCCTGGTGATCCAGCGCTCCATTCACCCCGCCCACCGAAGGCCTGCTTGGATTCATCCCGCCTTTTCGGGTCGGTGCGCCCTGATCGAATCGCTTACCCCATCGGGCTGGAATTTCAGCTATCACCCCTCAGCTTTTCTACACGAACTCTTGAATTTCAGGGATGGCGGGGTCTGGTGTCCGTAGCCGGCTGCCTTCGTCCCGCTTCCAAGCAATGACGACTGAGGTCAGTGATCATGAAGATCGGAATCATCGGTGGTACCGGATTCGTCGGCGGCTACCTGGTGGACAAACTCTGTGCGGATGGCCACCTGATACGTCTGCTCACACGCCCCGGCAGTGAACACAAGGCTCCGACGCATGAGTCGATTGAGCAGGTCCCCGGAAACGTCGGCGACGAATCGTCGATTCGCGCCTGCTTCGCCGGCTGCGATGCCGCCATCTATCTGATCGGTATCCTGCGAGAGGACCCGAAAGCGGGGATCAGTTTCGACGCGTTGCAACGGCGCGGCGCCGAGCGCGCAATGGCGATTGCAGAGGAACTTGGCATCGGACGATTTCTCTTAATGAGCGCCAACGGCATCGAGACGGCTGCGACCCCTTACCAGACCAGCAAGCTCCAGGCGGAGGAAGCACTCAAGGCCACCCGCATGGAATGGACGATCTTCCGGCCTTCAGTGATTTTCGGCGATCCCCGTGGGCGCATGGAGTTTTGCAGTCAGCTCAAGGCGGAACTGATCGATAGCCCAATGCCCGCGCCCCTGTTCTATGAAGGAGTGATACCCACCAACGCTGGCGGCTTCGAGCTCGGGCCAGTGCATGTGGAGGACGTCGCCGCCGCCTTCGCCGCGGCCCTGAAGCAGCCGCAGACCAGCGGGCAGACTTACGGGTTGTGCGGCCCAGCGTCACTGACCTGGAAACAAATCCTTCAAGCCATTGCCGCCGCATCGGGCAAAAGCAAGCTGATGCTGCCGGCCCCAGCCATGTTCATCGCTCCGGTGGCCGGCGTGATGGGACGGTTCAGCTGGTTCCCTGTCACAAAGGACCAATTGGTCATGTTGCTGTCCGGCAATACCTGTACCGACGACGGCTTCGGCCGGCTTGGATTGACGACGCGTCCATTCGATCAGGAATCATTGGCGTATTTGGCGACGACAGCCTGACACCGGGGCAGGCTTCATGACGTCCGGAGACGGGGCAAGGTCATCGATTGCCGCAAGCGGCGGCGCATCGATAAGGACAAGGTAGCCGATAATGCCCCAGCCTGCGCTTGCCTGAAGACTCAACAAACGACTACGGCATTCCCGACGGCCGCTGCTGTTCGGGGCGCAGCCTGGGCGTAAAGTAGACGTCCGCGTTGTCCAGATCGACGTCCCGACCGGAGCCGTCCACTAAAGGCTGCTCATAGTCCTTCCAGCCCCGCAAACCAGTCTGCAGCGACGCGACATTGCGATAGCCGAGTACCTGCATCGAATGCGCCGCGAGCACGCTACGGTAGCCGGAGCGACAAACGACAACCACCTCGCGATCGCGCGCCTGCACCAGCTCCGGAACCGTCTCCTCGTAGTCCCACTCGCAGGCTGACTCCAAGATGCCGCGGGGCACATTCAGCGAGTCGGCGATGTGCATGGCCGCAAACTCGTCCGGCTCGCGAACATCGACGACCAGCAGATCCCTGTTCATCGCCAGCCGCTCTTCAAGATCCCAGGGCATAATCTCTTTGATCTCGGTGAGGCAGCCGCGGATCAGCTCGAGAAAGTTCTTCATCATTCGTCCTCTGCCGTTCGTTCTGATATCCCACTCATAACGTTAGCCTTGCGCACGACGCCAAGACGATCTTTAAGGCGCATCGCGCATAGCCCAATACAGCGGTTGCGAGATCACGGAGCTCACGAAGCCCGGACTACTCCCGAGTGCAGAGGCCTCGCTCCACGGCGATGACCGCGGCCTCGACACGCGAGTGTACGTCCAGCTTGCGCAATATCGCTTTGACATGGAGCTTGACGGTTCCATCGGAGATACCGAGTTCGCGGGCGATCACTTTGTTGCTCTTGCCAGCCGCCAGGTGGCAGAGGATCTCCATTTCTCTTGGCGTCAGGGCGGAAAAAGCGGTCTCCCGCGGGGACTCGGCCGACTTCGGGGCCACGGTCTCCTGACTGACGGCTTGCGCCAGGATGCCGGTCAGCTCATTGGCAACCACAGTCTTACCGGCAACGATGTCTTCCAGCGCCGCCACCAAGTCGTCCGGCTCCATATCCTTGAGCAGATAGCCGTTGGCGCCGGCTTGCAGCGACGCGATCACGTCCGGGGCCTCGGTACTCGTGGTGAGCATGGCCACGCGTCGTTCGCTTCCCTCGGAGCGCATCTGTTTGAGAATCTCGATGCCATTGGTCCCAGGCATGCGCAGGTCCAGTAACACCACGTCGGGCGCGCAATCCTCGGCCAGGCGCATGCCGATTTCGCAGTCGCCGACGGCATCGACCACCTCGATACCGCGGCGCTCCAAGAGTTCCAGTAGCCCGATGCGAAAAAGGGCGTGGTCATCGATCAGCAGCACGCGCATCATGCCGCTTCCTCCCTGTTGCTGGCGCGGCCCGGGCGCACGGGCTCGAAGCGCAGTTCAATCCTTGTGCCCTCCCCCGGTTCACTGTCGATCTCAAGCCGGGCGCCGATGCGTCGCGCACGTTCCTCCAGAATCGATAACCCGATGTGTTCACCCGGACGACCGGCACGCTGGGGCGTGCTGAAGCCCACGCCGTCGTCCTCGACCAGCAGCACGTACTCGCCACCGGATTCGCGCGTCAGAAGCACCCGAACGGTCTGGGCCTCGGCGTGCTTGCGCACGTTCGTCAGCGTCTCCTGCACGATGCGCACCAGTTGCATTTCCTCGACCGGCGCCGCTTCGAAAGGGCGACAATTCATCTGGAAAACGCAATGCACGCCGGTCTGCTTGCCAAAGCGGCGCGTGATGTCCTCCAACGTTGGCACCAGTCCGCGCCGGTCCATGGGCGCGCGGAAGCTCGACATCAGCTCGCGCACCTCCCCATGGGCCTCGTCGATGCCGTTGCGGATTCGGCTGAGATCCGCCCGCGCCTCGGTCGGAATCACGGCGCCGCTCAGCGCGTCATCGAGCATGCGTACTTGCAGCCGCAGACTGGCCAGCGTCTGGGCCAGCGAGTCGTGCAGCTCGTGTGCCAGGGAGGAGCGCTCCTCGACGATCGACAAACGCCGCGTCTCGTTGTCGGAGCGGTGCTTGGCCACCGCCACACCAATGTGCTGACCGATGGTGGCGAGCAGTTCCATGATGTCTTCGCGCGCACTGACGCCGTCGCGTTCGACAAAGATGCTGTAGGCGCCGAGCAGTTCATCGTGATGATTCAGGGGTACCGTGACGACCTCCAGCTGATCGCTGTCGAACATGCGCCGGCCGTAGACGCGGGAGCAATAACGCAGGTCGTTGTCGCAGACAATCTCGCCGGGACAAAGCACGGTGCCGCACAGACACAGGTCCACCGGTGTCATGTCCTGCTCGCGCACCAGGTCGTCATCGAGGCCAATGGAACCAATCAGCCGCGCCGTCCCGTCCGCGGGCAACAGTCGCACCGTCGCGGCACGGCCATTGACCATCTCCTTTAGTGCGCGCAAAAAGTACAGCAGCAGATCGTCGAGGGTATCGGCGCGGGTGATCTCGGCGGCGACATCGTAAAGAATCTTCAGTGAAGCGGTTTTCTGTGCCAGACGCATGGTCTGACGCGCGACACGGCTGTCCATGTCCTCATACAGATCGGTGAGCTCTGCGTTCAGGGATCCGATGCCTTGGGCCATGATGTCCAACACACCCGCGTTATGCAGCGCGCGGCTGGCGCCTGGTTCACCCTGGCAGACACGCGCGACCGACTCCTCCAGGTTTACCAAGGGCTGCAGCAGTTGGGTCTTGAGCCGAACAGCCACCAGAACGGCGGCACCAATGCCGGTGAGCAGAAAGACCAGACAGATAGGTTTGGTCCAGACCTGGCCGGGAAAGGCGAGTGTGATCAGCAACAGCGTCAGTGCAGCCACCAGCGTCGCGGCAACCGCCGCCAGTGGTGCGGTGAGCCGCGCCGCCCGCAGGATCTGCAGGATACGCCGACCGCTTGGGCTGGAGTCGCGTGAGCCGGTCTGTGTCATCGAAGACCTCGCGGCGAGGGCTCATACAGGCCCCGGTCGCTAAATGCCTCGTAATATATCAGACCGCGCTAGCAGTGCCGCGGACCCATCGTCCATGGCGGCCAATGCCAGCGGAAACGCGCGCCCTCTAGCACCAACCCAAGTCGCGGCATCGACCAGCCGGGACCAACCGGGGCGGTTCTCATGCAGCTCGCCCTCAGCCTGGCCCGGCACCATGAATCCGGGCCGAGGCACGCCGGATCGAGAACGAGCGGGCGCCGTAAGCGTACAGATTCGGGGTGTCATCAAAGGGAGGTTCGTCCGTGCTGTTCAAACGCCCTCGCCAACTTCGTCGCGTTCACGTTGCTGCAACTCCCACATGGCCGCATAGGCGCCGGCGTCGGCCAACAAGCGGCGATGATCACCCTGCTCGACGATACGCCCGGCGTCCATCACCAGGATGCGATGGGCATCCACTACGGTGGAAAGCCGATGGGCGATCACAAGCGTGGTGTGGTCCTCGGCGACCTCGGCCAGGGTCTGCTGGATGGCCTGCTCGGTATGACTGTCCAGTGATGACGTCGCCTCATCGAAGACCAGGATGCGCGGGCGCTTGAGGATGGTTCGGGCAATGGCGACACGTTGTTTTTCACCGCCGGAGAGCTTCAAACCGCGCTCACCCACCAGCGTATCCCAGCCGTCCGGCAGCGACTCGATAAAGCGACGAATATGCGCAAGCTCCGCGGCGCGCTCAATCTCGTCATGCGTCGCATCAGGTCGGCCATAGGCGAGGTTGTAGCGAATACTGTCGTTGAACAGCACCGTGTCCTGGGGGACGATGCCGATGGCTGCACGCAGACTCTCTTGGGTCACATCGCGGATGTCCTGGGCGTCGATCAGGATGCGCCCGGCGTTCACGTCATAGGAGCGAAACATGAGCCGGGCCAGCGTCGACTTGCCGGCGCCGCTGTGACCAACCACGGCCACCTTTTCCCCAGGATTGATGTGGAAACTCACATCGTGCAGAATCGACCGCTCGGGCTGGTAGTGAAAACCCACCTGTTCGAAGCGCACCGCGCCTTGCTTCAGCACCAGCGCCGGCGCTCCGGGGGCATCCTCAATCTCGGGCTCCCGCTCGAGCAGCTTGAATACCAGATCCATGTCCGCGAGCGCGTACTTGATCTGTCGGTAGACGATGCCGAGAAAGCCTAGCGGGATGAATAGTTGCAGCATGAAGGCATTCACCAGCACCAGATCGCCAATACTCATGCTGCCGCTGACCACGCCCTGCGCCGCGTAAAACATGATCAAGGTGACACCCAGCGCGATGATGCTGCCCTGGCCGAAGTTAAGCAGCGACATAGAGCTCTGGCTCTTGACCGCGACCTCCTCCCACTCGGTCAGCGTACTATCGTAGCGATCCACCTCCATGCGCTCGTTGCCGAAGTACTTGACCGTCTCATAGTTCAGCAGACTGTCGAAGGCCTGGGAATTTGCACTGGAATCGAGCACATTCATCTGCCGGCGGTAGTCCATACGCCACTCGGTGATGGCGAAGGTGAAGCCGACGTAGATCGCAACCGTGCCGAAGGTCACCAGCGAGAATACCAGCTCGTACTTGGTCAGCAGAATCACGGCCACGAGCGTAAACTCGACCACGACCGGGATCACGCTGAACACCATGTAGTTCAGAATGGTGGACACGGAGCGCGTGCCACGCTCCAGATCGCGGCTGACCGCGCCACTCTGGCGTTCCAGGTGATAACGCAGCGACAATCGGTGCAGATGCTCCAGCACGCGTGTCGACAACCGACGCATGGCGCGAAAACGGACGCGCGCAAAGATCATGTCCCGTAGTTCGTTGAACAGCGAGCCGGAGAGCTTCAACACACCATAGACCGCCAGCAGACC
>JBATTL010000234.1:0-3288 GCA_049670525.1 Thiohalocapsa sp.
TTGCCTATCTGATCACCTACACCTTTGACCCGGAGTATGCGCAACGTCGCGGTCGCTACGTCTTTGTCTTCCTGATTGGTACGGCGCTGCTTTCCTTGATTTGGCTGTTGCTACGAAGATGGGTTGCCTCGCTGCGTCGGTTGGAGACGATCAGCACCGGCATGGGCGAGGGCTTGTACCTGTTATCGGCGCGGGGTGTCATCACCGATGTCAACGCCAATGCCTGTACGCTGCTCGGTTACCCCCGGCGCGCACTGGTCGGCGCCGACCCGCATACCTTGTTTCATGATCACAACGGTGCTCGGCAGGAGACCTGCCCGATCCGGGTCGATCCGGTGCGAGGCGGCAGTTACCGCAGTGACGAGGAGGTGTTTCGGCGGGGCGACGGAAGTCTGATGCGGGTGGGTGTCACCGCCGCGCCGCTGCGCGAGCGGAGCGGCATCACTGGAAGCATCGTGATGTTCAGCGACATCAGTGCCGAGTATGCGCATCGTCGTCACCTACGCTTGGTCGAGACCGCCTTCCAGAACCTCGACGAGGCGATTATGGTCGCGGATGGTGCCCTGTGCATCTCCGCCGTCAATGCCGCGTTTACGCGCATTACCGGTTACTCGGAGAATGATGTCTTGGGGCAAAACCCGAGTCTGTTGGACTCTGGGCTTCATGACATCGCCTTCTATGCGGTCCTGTGGGCACAGCTTCAGCGCGATGGTCGCTGGGCGGGGGAGGTTTGGAGCCGGCGAAAAAGCGGAGAGCTCTACCCGCAACGGCTGCGCATCACTGCCGTCGCGGACGATAGTCCGGCTCAAGGGAGCTATGTTGCGGTCGGCAACGACGTCAGCGAATTGCGCGACAAAGACGACCAGCTGCAGCAACTCATCGACCGCGACCAGCTGACCGGGCTGTATAACCGCAGTGCCTTTCTGGATTTTCTCGGGCAGCGCATCGCGCACGTGAGCGAGCACGGCCGGGGCCTGGCGCTTCTGTATTTGAACCTGGACCGGTTTCAGCGAATCAACGAAACCCTGGGTCATCGCGTTGGTGACGACATGATCGGACTGGTCGCTGAACGCTTGCGCGGCGCGGTCGGTAGCCGCGACGCCGTGGGCAGGATCGGTGATGACGAGTTTGCCATTTTGCTCGACGACCTCGAGCAATCCCGAACGCCGTCGGACGTCGCCAATCAACTGCTGGCTCTGATCCGGGAACCACTGGTGCAGGACGACAATTCTGTTCACCTCTCCGCGAGCATCGGCATCTGCCACTATCCCAAGGATGGCAACGACGCCGCGACGCTTCTGAAGAACGCCGACGCCGCGATGCGTCAGGCGAAGCACCAGGGCCGAGATGGTTACCGTTACTTCAACTCGGTGCTGGCCATCGAGGCGGACCGCCGATTTTTGCTCGAGAGGGAACTGCGGCAGGCGTTGGATAAAGGCGAGCTCCGACTGCACTATCAGCCGAAAATCGCGCTGCCCGACGGAGCCGTCAGCGGTTTCGAGGCCCTGCTGCGTTGGCAGCATCCCGAGCGAGGCCTCCTGTCGCCCGCGCATTTTCTCGATGCCGCCCGCGACGCGGGGCTGGTGCAGCCAATCAACGCCTGGGTGGTGTATCACGCTGCGCGTCAAGCGGCAGCTTGGCGTGATGGTCGAGTCGGCGCCGGACGTGTCGCCTGCAATGTCGATGGCTCATTGGTTTTCGACCCGCAATCACTGCTTAAACTGCTGATGGACAGCGTGGATGCGGCGCAGATATCGCCGGACGAACTCGAGCTGGAAATCGTCGAGACCGCGATGAGCCAAAGCGTTGTCGGGTCGGACCTCTGGCAACAGCTTGCCACGTTGGGCTTTGAGCTGGCGATCGACGATTTCGGGATCGGTGAATCATCCTTTTCCCGCCTCAAGCAATTGCCGGTCAATACGCTGAAAATCGACCGGAATTTTGTCCGCGACATTGATACCGATGACAATAGTCGATCAATTGTACGCGCCCTCATTGCGATGTCGCACACGTTGGGCAAGCGGGTTGTGGCCGAGGGCGTCGAGACAGCGGCCCAACTCGACTTCTTGGTGGCAGCGGGCTGCCACGGCGCTCAGGGGCATCTCATCGGCCACCCGATGCCCGCCGATGAGGTCGAAGGCTTCCTGCGCCATTATCACTACGAGAATGTTGGTATTCGCGAGAGCGCCTGAGATAGCGGGACTTGACGCAAGCTCCAGCACCCTGGGGTCGGAGGCAAGAACAGGCAGATGCTGTTGATCTACGGCGATGATTCTGCCTTTGGCGCTAATGCGGGTACCGGCAATCGGGCATCGGTCGCCGACGCTAATCCGGCGAATTCGATCGCCGTTGGTGCGACCCTCACGCTCGACCGCAGTGTGTGCAGCGATCCGATCCTCAGCGCGACCTGTAATGGGCACCGAGGTGGTACCTGCACTACGAGGTGTGATGAAGGCGAGGATGCCGGCGGGACCCGCGGCAACGACCCCTCTTTGTTAGCGCTGTTCGAGCCTCGTGGTGCCCGTCACTGCACTATCGGAGTCGGCGTCCAAAAGGTCTCCTATAAGCCCGATGATCTCATCGCTGTCCCACTCCCGAGGGCCGCGTGCCAGGTAGCGGACCACGCCGTTCCCGTCGAGCAGATAGCTGGTTGGCAGGACGCCCGCGTTCCAGGCACGGAATACGGCGCTGTCTCGATCGAGCAGCACCGGAAAATCGATGCGCAGCCGCTTGACCATCGACCTAACCTTCAGCGTCGACTCGGCCACGTTAACGCCGACGACCGCGAACTGCCGCCCGTCCATCTGCTTTGCCAGGCGCTGGATGCTCGGCATCTCGTCGATGCAGGGCTTGCACCAACTCGCCCAATAGTTCACGAGAATGACCTGACCCGCGAACTGATCGAGGTTACGCTCGCGGCCGTCGAGATCGGGCAGCCGCAGCTCTGGCGGCGTCGCGGCGGGAGCGGGCAAGAACTCGCCGCCGACGGCGCCGATGGCCGAGGACAGCAGTAACGGGCAGATCAGGGTGGCCAGGACCGGCATGCCGATGCGCCACGCGCGCGAAAAGCGATCGGTTCTTGTCATTCAGAATCCGAGCGGCCATCGATGGCCGCTCTCGGTTACAGGAGGCTCGCCCTTTTGCGGAACCTCCACGAGACGCCTCCACTGCTCGGTCAGCGCCCGAAGCTCTTGTTCAGGCTGTGGCAGTGGTTGCAGGCGACAGGCTCACCCGCGAGCACACTGGGCTGTATGTCGTCTTCGACATCCCAACTTCGGGTGACCGGTG
>JBATTL010000235.1:0-1764 GCA_049670525.1 Thiohalocapsa sp.
GGCGGGGATCGCTCCGGCATTGACCGTCATCACCATCGACTTGGGTTCGTTGAGCGTCCCGAGCAGGGTCTTGAGCTTGGTGACCAACGGCGAGAAGCGCCGGTTGAACCCCACCATCAGCAGCGGACCATCGTTGACGGAGTCGCTGTCGTCAGGAGCAGTCGCAGCCCCGCGGCTTTCCCACCAAGCGAGCTCGATCTGTGCCAACTCCTCTGGATTCAGGCATAGGGGCTTCTCGACGAACACATGCTTGCCGAGCTCCAGCGCCCGCAACGCGAATCGCGCATGGCTGTTGTGACGGGTAGTGACCACGACCGTATTGATCCGATGGTCGCCCAACATGCGCTCCGTGTCGGTAGTCGTCTCCTCGAACCCAAATTTCTTCCCCGCGTGCACGCCGGAGACGCCCCCGCTCGATGCCACCGAGCGCAGATGGGCCCCAGCCGCCCAAAACGCTGGGATCAGCACCTGGGTCGCATAGTTGCCGGAGCCGATGAAGCCCACGTGCGCCTTGCCCGCTGGCCGCGCGTCACCGGCTGGCGCAAAGCGAACCGTCCGCCCAAGCAGCTCGGGCTGGTTTTCGCCCGCAGCCGCTGGGTACTCCAACAGGATCCCCAGCGACGGCTCCGCGCCACCGACCACGGCGTAGGCCTGCTCGGCCTCCTCGAGCTTGAACCGCTGCGTAATGAGCGGCGCCACATGCAAGCGCCCGTCCGCCATCATGTCCAGCACGGCCTCGAAGTTCCGCTGCTCGGTCCAGCGCACGAAGCCAACCGGGTAATCCTGCCCGCCCTCCTCGTAGGCGGGATCGTAACGCCCCGGACCGTACGAGCAGGACACCTGAAAGCTCAGCTCCTTCTCATAGAAGTCCGCGCGCGAGAGCTCCAGCCCGACGACGCCCACGAGCACGATGCGCCCGCGCTTGCGGCACATCAGCGCCGCCTGGTGCACCGGGTCATTACTCTTGGTGGAGGCCGTGATCAACACCGCATCGACACCACGACCACGGGAAAACGCCTGCGCCGTCGCGACCGGATCCTGCCCCGCGGAAAGATCCACCGTCTCCGCCCCGAACTGGCGCGCCATGGCCAGCTTGGCTGGATCCGGGTCGATCCCGAGCACCCGACAGCCGTGCGCGCGGAGCAACTGCACCGTGATCAGCCCGATCAGACCTAGGCCGGTGACGACCACCGACTCCCCCAGCGTGGGCTGCACCAACCGGATCCCCTGCAAGGCAATGGCGGCGATCACTGTAAAGGCCGCCGCCTCGTCCGAGACCGCGTCCGGGATCTTGGCGCAGAGATTCAGCGGCACGCTGACCACCTCGGCGTGCTTACCGTTGGAGACCACCCGGTCGCCCACCGAAAAGGCACTCACCCCCGCCCCCAGCTCTGCCACCAATCCGACATTGCAGTAGCCGAGCGCCAAGGGCTGCTCCAGCTTGTTGCGCACCGCCTCCAGCGTCGGCGCCAAGCCATCGGTCTTCACCTTGTCCAATACCATACGGACCTTGTCCGGCTGCTGGCGGGCCTTGTCGATCAGATTCGCCTTGCCAAAGTCCACCAACATACGCTCCGTTCCGGCGGACACCAGCGATCGGTTCGTCCGGATGAGGACCGACCCAGCCGACACGCGCGGCGCCGGGACATCGTCGAGAACCGTCTCGCCGCTCTTTAAGCTCTGAAGTATCTGCTTCATGTACTACTGTCCAACGACGCCCGTCCTCCGAGAAGCTTCCGTGCTAGGAGACGTGCGCCGGCACCA
>JBATTL010000236.1:0-1736 GCA_049670525.1 Thiohalocapsa sp.
GGTGAGCGCAGTTGATCATGTAGTAGACGGGGCCGGCATTCGTTGCCGCATCCACCTCGGCGATCGCCTCCGCCAGCGGCTGGCCCGTCGGCAAGCGGCCGTCTGTCTCCAACGTGAAAGAGATCACCGCCGGAATGCCTGCGTTGCGGGCCGCGCGCACAATCCCCGTGGCTTCCGGTGCGTTGGTCATAGTAATCGCCGAAATCATATCCGCGTGACTCGCCCGGAAGGCGCCGATCTGCTGCGCGTGGTAGCGCTCAGCTTCGTCCGCCGTCATCACCTCACCGGAGTCGTAACCGTCACCGCGCGGGCCCACGCAGCCGCTGATCAGAATCGGCCCGGAGGATGAAACCGACGCCCGCAGATGGTTGAGAAAACGGATTGCCTCACAGTTGATCGCAGTGAGGTCCGAGGCGTGGTAGCCGAGCCTAAGTCCCCAGTCGGGATTCGCCCGCCAAGTCGGGCTCTCCAGCACGAAGCCGAGCCCTTTAGAAGCGGCAAGGTCCAGGTACTCTCGGTAATAGCCGGTCAGCTCTCGGCGGCCCGCCTCGGTCTTCAGCAGCTCGAAGGCGGCAAAGTGGCGAAGGTCCCAACCCTGGTGGAAGAGCAGCCAGGTCTCAAGACCCCCGTCCGTGAGAAACAGCCGGTCCGCGTTATGCGGCAGGTGGTTGCTCATTGATTGCATTGTTCGTCTCCGTGAATTCTTTTCGATCATTGCCAGCTCCGCGATGGTGCGGCAATCGGAGCAGGTGGCGCGGGTTATCGTCATGGACGCAATCCTGTTGTGGCGAGTGTCGCAGGTACCGGCGAACAGAGCCGAATGCACCGGCTCGCACTCGCCATCGGGCTCGCATCGCCCAGTCGGGACTGAAACTGACGGTTCCGATTCTGGATCATGGCTGAAGTGCATACCCGGGCCTCGATCCAAGGAGAGAGCAGCGGCTGATACGGCTAACAGCGCCGCGTGTTTAGCGTGTGCCGTGCCTTTATGCCGCCGAACTGACCCAGGCCGAGGGAACTTTGTCTGTGCTCTCCCCTAGCACTACCATAGGGCCCGGTACCGCCGGTAATGGGCCGCTTTACGATCTTGTCGACATCAACCAGCTCATAGCCTTCGGTGGTTACCATGCGCTTACCGAACTGCCTATCCTGGTTTTCGTGATAACCCGGCCAGTCATAGAAGTCGAAGGTTTGCGTAGAAATCACCCAAGGGCCCGTCTTGGTATTCGCACCGTCACCGACAAAGTAACCGCGGCAGGTCCATTCGCCGATCACCAAGTCGGGGCGAACCGGTTGCCCCTGCTCATCAACGCCTTCGTCGTAGTTGTCGAAAAACCCTTTTCGGTAGATGTAGCCATGGGTGACGAAAGCGTTGCCTGCTTTCGGCATGCCGTCATCAAACACAGGCGCCTCGTCAAAGCTGAACCGGGTATGGTCTTCGGCGACCTCGACATGGCGGATTGGACCGAACGCGACGCCCGGACGATGTCGTCCGCTGCCGTATTCGCTGGAGTAGCCCGGTAGCGAGGAAATCAGCAACAGGGCAAGCATGACAAGCCTTGCTGCCACAACCGGGGTGGATGCATGGAATCTATTCTGTTGAACGTACATAACATGGTCTCCTTAGAGAGTTGAGTGATCAATCAGCGGAATCGCTATCTCGATGAACGGGGTCGGCAGCACCGGCCTCGTTAGGCGCAATGATGGCGGAGCGATGTCACTGCGGCGTGTGGGCC
>JBATTL010000237.1:0-13353 GCA_049670525.1 Thiohalocapsa sp.
GACCATCGACATGGGCATCGCCAGAGGGGCCGAAATCCCGATCGAGGAACGGGCTGCAGACGAAGTGTTGGCCTGCGGGGGTTCCCGCCTCGGCCCGGACGGCGTTGACGCCCACAACCCGGTGTTCGACGTGACACCCGCTGCGCTGGTGGACTGCATCGTCACCGAGCGGGGGGTGATCCAAAAGCCGGATGCGGACAAGATGCGTACATTGATGGCGGTTGAATGAATCCGGCCCGAATCGCGACCCGAGCCAGGGCATTGATGGCAGGCTTGAGCGTCGTCAAGTCAACGTCGGTGCGGTCGGTTTTTAGGTGCAGACTAATATATTCAGAGGGCCGGCGACGCATGCTGTCCGGACAAGGGGTGAGTCTCGTGAGACTATCACCTTCGATCTTTGCGCTGCTGTCGCTGGCGATTGTTCTGTGCCTGATTCTGGCGCCGCGAGTGGCCATTGCGGATCTGCCCGCGACCGTCACGGAGGTCAAGCCCAGCGTCGTTGCCGTCGGCACCTATCTCGCCATTCGCCAGCAGCAGAAGCAGCCTTCGGGGACCGGCTTCGTGGTGGCCGGAAGCTATGTGGTCACCAACTCCCATGTAGTGCCGAAGAAACTGGATGAGGACCGCCGTGAAAGCGTGGCCGTCTACCTGCCGGGACCGGACAACCGGGTGTTGATGCGCAAGGCCAACTTGGTCGCGGACGACCCGGAGCATGATCTGGCCCTTTTGCGGTTCGAAGGCGGTGCCCTGCCATCACTTCGTCTCGGGAATGCGAAGGACGTTCGCGAAGGTGAGTTGGCCGCCTTTACGGGCTATCCCGTTCTCAACGCGTTGGGTCTGTATCCGGCGACGCATCGGGCCACCATTGCCGCTATTTCGCCCGTGGCGCTTCCGGTGAGTTCGGGCGAGGATCTGACTGCGAATATGATCAAGCGTCTCAGCGCGCCGTTCAACGTTTTCCAGCTGGACGCGGTGGCCTATCCAGGAAACAGCGGCAGTCCGCTCTATGAAACCGATACTGGGCAGGTCATCGGCATTATCAACAGCGTCTATGTCAAGAAGACCAAGGAAGCTGCCATATCGGCGCCGAGCGGGATCAGTTATGCAATCCCGGTAGATCACCTCCGCGCGCTGCTAAAGAAGGCGGGAGTAAGCCCGTGAGGAGGCCTGCAGACGGGAAGGATCGACACGATGCGCGACGACCTCGAACTTCTATCCGATGAGATCGGCCACCGCCTGGCAGGTGCGGGCCTGAAGCTGGCTGCTGCGGAGTCGTGCACTGGCGGCTGGATAGCGAAGTGCGTTACGGACGTCGCTGGCAGTAGCAATTGGTTCGATCGGGGCTTTGTCACCTATAGCAATGATGCGAAGAGCGAGATGCTCGGTGTCGCGGCGGAAACCTTAAATGCCTATGGCGCTGTCAGCGAGCCGGTGGTGCGCGAAATGGCGCTTGGCGCGCTGGCGCGGAGCAAGGCAGGGGTGTCCATTGCGGTGAGCGGCGTCGCCGGTCCCGGCGGCGGCTCGGCGGAGAAGCCGGTGGGCACGGTCTGTTTCGGTTTCGTCCTTGGGGGACGGATTGCCACGGAAACCCGGCGATTCGATGGCGCACGGGATGCTGTGCGTCGTCAGTCCGTGGTGCACGCAATGCGTCGACTGCTCGCGCTATTGTCCGATGGCGACTGAGCGATTCTTCTTCGCCCTTTGGCCTCAAGCGAGGGTGCGCGACGCGCTGTCGGACGAGCGCCGCCGCCTCCCCGGTCGGCCCGGCAAGCTCAGTCATCCGCTGGACCTACATATGACACTCGTGTTCATCGGACCAGTGGACGAGACTGTGTTGCCCTGCGTCGAGTCAGCCGCCGATGATGTCATACTGGCGCCGTTCAGCTTCACACTCGATGCGCTCTGCAGCTGGCCCAAACAACGGCTGTGGTTGGCGCGACCGGATGAACCGCCACGCCCTCTTTTGAACCTGGTGAGCCAATTGCAGCAGCATCTGCTCGCTTGCGGTTTGCCGCCGGAGGCGCGGTCCTATCGGCCCCACGTGACCCTGGCGCGCAGGGCGCCTCCGTTGACGGCTTGTCCGATTTCGCTGGGTTGGGAGGTCGGCGACTTCGTGCTGGCGGCCAGCGCGCCCATTCGCACGCCGACCTATCGCGTCATCCGCGCTTGGCCATTAATGGGGTGAAGTCTCCGGATCAGTGGCACCGTGCTCGCCGCAGCCTCCAACCGATGCGTTTCGAGACCCGCTTAGCCTCGGGTCCGGCGGGACCTTCTCCCTGTCGGCCTCGAATCGCCTGTCCATGTCTAGCGCGCATCCCCGAAATGGCTTGGCGGCAGCACGCATTGGGGCATCCGGCGGCTTGTGACTGTCCCACCGCGCTGTGTGATAATCGCGGCTTAAGGCGTCGCGGGAACCTGCGTCGCAGACTACTGAATTTCACGGAGTTGGGATGGACGACAACCGCAAGAGGGCGCTGGCCGCCGCGCTGAGTCAGATCGAGAAGCAGTTCGGCAAGGGCTCGGTGATGCGTATGGGCGATGCTGGCGCCATCCCGAACATCGAGGCCGTGTCGACCGGGTCATTGGGCCTGGATGTCGCGCTTGGGATTGGCGGCATTCCGCGGGGCCGCGTGGTCGAGGTTTATGGACCGGAGTCATCGGGTAAAACCACGCTGACGCTGCATGCCGTCGCGGAGATTCAGAAGCTGGGCGGGACGGCTGCCTTCGTCGACGCGGAGCACGCGCTAGACCCCGTCTATGCCGAAAAACTCGGCGTCAATATGGATGAGCTGCTGGTGTCGCAGCCGGATACCGGGGAGCAGGCATTGGAGATCACGGACATGCTGGTGCGCTCCGGAGCCGTCGATATGGTCGTCGTGGACTCGGTTGCTGCGCTGACCCCGAAGGCCGAGATCGAGGGCGAGATGGGCGACTCCCACGTGGGTCTGCAGGCGCGGCTGATGTCTCAGGCGCTGCGTAAGCTGACTGCCAACATCAAGCGATCCAATGCCATCGTCATCTTTATCAACCAGATCCGCATGAAGATCGGCGTGATGTTCGGGTCCCCCGAAACCACGACGGGCGGTAACGCCCTCAAGTTCTATGCTTCGGTCAGACTCGATATTCGTCGTACCGGCGCCATCAAGAAGGGTGACGAGGTGGTCGGAAACGAGACCAAGGTGAAGGTTGTCAAGAACAAGGTTGCGCCCCCGTTCAAACAGGTGATGTTCGACATCCTATATGGCGAGGGCATCTCGCGGGAGGGCGAGATCATCGACCTCGGCGTGCAGCAGAATGTGATTGACAAATCGGGGGCATGGTACAGCTATGACGGCAACCGGATTGGTCAGGGCAAGGATAATGTACGAAATTTCTTGAAAGAGAACAAAGATATGGCGTCGGAGATCGAGGCGAAGATTCGGGCGGTCCTGTTGCCGGTGCCTGCGGGTAAAGAACCTGATGACCTGGGACCAAAGGAAGCGTCCCGGGCGGCATCCAAGTCTGCGCCCGGATCAGCACCGGGCTCCGCGGAGTCGACGGGGGGTTGACCGCTGAGCGATTCGCCCGACCAGCATCTGCGCCCACCCGTCTCATCAGCGCCGCTCTCGGAAATCAAGAGCCGCGCCGCCAAGCTGCTGACGACACGTGAGCATTCCCGCCTCGAGCTCTCGCGAAAGCTGCAATCGCGCGGATATCGGGCTGATGCCGTCGATGCTGTGCTTGATGAACTGGAGCGGACCGAACTGCTCAGCGAGACGCGTTTGGCAGAGTCCTATGTCACCGAGCGCCTCGACAAAGGTTTCGGACCCGAGCGTATTCGCTTCGAATTGCGCGAGAAGGGCTTGTCGGACTCGCAGATCGATCCGCGCCTACTGCTCGACGATGACCATTTGTTGTTGCTGGCGGGCGCAGCCCACGACCGACGTTTTGGTGTTGGGTCAAGAAATGACCGCCAAACACTGGCAAAACGCGCACGTTTCCTGGAATATCGCGGGTTTCCGTCGCACGTGATCGCACGTGTCCTCGAGATTGACACCTGACACCTGACACCTGTCGGTGCGAGCAGTGCGCCATCCGAGCCCGACCGAATACCCCCTGATCCTACGATTGGACCTTCCACTTTGAGTCTGTTGCCCATGAAGAGCAGCGCCGAGCTTCGTCAAGCTTTTCTCGACTATTTCGCACAGCGTGGACACAGCGTGGTCGAGAGCAGCCCCCTGGTGCCGGGCAATGACCCCACCCTCTTGTTTACCAATGCGGGGATGGTGCAATTCAAGGACACATTCCTTGGCCGTGAGAAACGCTCCTATACCCGCGCGGCCACGTCGCAGCGCTGCGTCCGTGCGGGGGGCAAGCACAACGACCTGGAAAATGTTGGCTATACGGCCCGGCATCATACCTTCTTCGAGATGCTCGGCAATTTCAGTTTCGGCGATTACTTCAAGCGTGAGGCCATCGGCTTCGCTTGGGAGTTTCTGACCCAAGAGCTGGGCCTGCCCGCGGAGCGGTTGTGGGTGACCGTTTTCCGTGACGATCAAGAGGCCGCGAACATCTGGCTGGACGAGGTCGGCGTCGATCCAATGCGTTTCTCACGGTGCGGCGAGAAGGACAATTTCTGGTCCATGGGCGAGACAGGTCCCTGCGGCCCCTGCTCCGAGATCTTCTACGATCACGGTCCGGAGATCGAAGGCGGCCCGCCCGGCTCCCCGGATGAGGACGGCGACCGCTATGTCGAGATTTGGAATCTGGTGTTCATGCAGTATGATCGAGACGTGGCGGGCAGGCTGACGCCGCTACCCCATCCGTCCGTGGACACCGGCATGGGCCTCGAGCGCTTGGCCGCCGTGATGCAGGGGGTTCACAGCAACTATGACATCGACCTCTTTCAGGCGCTGATTGCCGCCGCGGCGAAGTCCACTGGTTGCGAGGAGCGTGGCAGCAAATCGTTGCGTGTGATTGCAGACCATATTCGTTCCGCTGCCTTTTTGGTTGTGGATGGGGTCACCCCAGGCAATGAGGGTCGCGGCTACGTCCAGCGTCGCATCATCCGCCGCGCCATCCGCCACGGTTATCAACTCGGCCAGCAGGCGCCGTTCTTTTATCGGCTGGTTGCGGCGCTGGTTGAGCAGATGGGTGATGCGTATCCCGAACTAGCTGCGAAGCAGCAGCACGTCGAACGGGTGCTTAAGACCGAGGAGGAGCGTTTCGCGGATACCCTTGAGCAGGGGCTTCGGATTTTCGAGGAGATCGTCCTCGGGCTCGATGGCAAACAGATTCCGGGCGAAGCCGTGTTCCGCCTTTACGACACCTATGGTTTCCCGTCTGACCTTACCGCCGACATCGCACGTGAGCGCGGTCTGACCCTGGATACCGCGGGTTTTGAACGCGAAATGGCGGCGCAGAAGGAGCGTGCCCGCGCCGCCAGTCATTTCGGTGCCGGACAAGAGATACGTATCGCTCTCGAAGGCAAGACCGAATTCACCGGTTACGATGACGTCGAGGGACAAGGCGTCGTGGTCGGCCTGTACGTGGACGGCGAACCACGGGATCGGCTCGCGAAGGGCGAGGGTGGACTCGTGGTCCTGGATGTGACTCCCTTCTATGCGGAGGCCGGCGGTCAAGTCGGGGACAGCGGCCAGCTCAGTACCGCGCACAGACGATTCGACGTAGAAGATACGCAAAAGCAGGGCGACAGTGTTACTTGCCATGTCGGCCGCGTGAGCGCCGGCGAATTGGAGCTTGGTGACCGAGTCGATGCCCGTGTCGATGCGGCGCGGCGCGCTTCAACCGCTCGGCATCACTCGGCCACCCACCTGCTGCACGCGGCTCTGCGCCAAGTGCTCGGCGATCACGTACAACAGCGTGGCTCGTTGGTGGGCCCAGACCGGCTGCGTTTCGACTTCTCACACTTCGAACCGGTTGATCGTGATCTGTTGCGGGAGATCGAACGCCTCGTCAACCGCGAGATACGGGCGAACCACATGGTGGAGACGCGCATCATGGATCTCGACGACGCTAAGTCCTCGGGTGCCATTGCGTTGTTCGGCGAAAAATACGCGGAACAGGTGCGCGTGTTGCGGATGGGTGATTTTTCGACCGAACTGTGCGGCGGCACCCACGTGCGCGCGGTGGGCGACATCGGCTTGTTCAAGGTAATCTCTGAAGGCGGCATCAGTTCCGGTGTGCGCCGCATCGAGGCCGTTGCGGGCGAGCGCGCGTTGAACTGGGTCGAGGAAGGGGAGTCACGCCTCGCCCGTATTGCTGATTTGGTCAAGGGCGCTTCTGGCGACGTCGATGAAAAGATCGCTCAACTGGTAGAGCGTTCGCGCCGGCTCGAGAAGGAGCTGGAGCAGCTGAAGGCCAAACTCGCGAGCGCCGCTGGGAGTGATCTTGCTGAGCAAGTCGTCGAGGTGGACGGCGTCAAAGTACTCGCCGCAAAGCTCGATGGCGTCGATCCAAAAACCCTCCGTGACACACTCGATCAACTCAAGAACAAAGTCGGGTCTGGCGTCCTGCTCCTCGCGACCGAGAGCGAAGGCAAAGTCAGCCTGATCGCTGGCGTTACCAAGGATCTGACCAAACGCTTCAGAGCAGGGGATCTGGTCAAGGCTGCCGCGGAAAAGGTTGGAGGCCGTGGTGGCGGTCGGCCGGACATGGCTCAGGCGGGAGGCAACGACCCGACCGGCATTCCAATGGCGCTGGAAATGGTCCGCGACTGGGTTCGAGACCGGGCTCGATAGGCATTCCGAGCGCTCCCTCGCTTGGCTGGTTGCCGACCGCGACGCAGAGACCTGAACCGTTCCTTTTGATGTACTGTTCGGCGAGGAACTGACAGAGAAATGGCCCTTATTGTCCAGAAGTACGGTGGGACCTCCGTCGGAACGATCGAGCGTATCCAGGCCGTTGCTCAAAAAGTGAGTCAGTGGCGTGATAGCGACCACTCTGTTGTGGTCGTGGTTTCCGCTATGTCCGGCGAAACGGACCGGTTGGTCGGGATGGCGAAGGCCATTCAGGCTCAGCCGGTTCCGCGGGAACTCGATGTCCTGCTATCCACCGGCGAGCAAGTGAACATTGCCCTATTGTCAATGGCGTTGGATTCGCTGGGCTGCCCGGCGCGTTCCTATACCGGCGGCCAGGTTCAAGTGCGCACCGATAGTGCACACAACAAGGCGCGCATCCGGGATGTCGATGACGCCAGGGTGCGAGCCGACCTGAATGCCGGACGTGTCGTTGTGGTCGCCGGGTTCCAGGGTATAGACCAGAGCGGCAACATAACGACTTTGGGTCGCGGCGGTTCGGACACTTCCGCCGTTGCGATCGCCGCTGCGCTCAAGGCCGACGAATGCCAAATCTATACCGATGTGGATGGTGTCTACACCACCGATCCCCGCATCGAACCGAAGGCCCGCAAGCTCGATCGCATCACCTTCGAAGAAATGCTGGAGATGGCCAGCCTCGGCTCCAAGGTGCTGCAAATCAGGGCGGTCGAGTTCGCCGGCAAATACCAGGTGCCGTTGCGGGTGCTCTCGAGCTTCGAGGCAGGCGAAGGCACGTTGATTTCCTTCGAGGAGGGTACTGTGGAAGAGGCCAAGATCGCCGGTATCGCTTTCGCGAAAGACGAAGCCAAACTGACCGTGCTTGGCGTGCCGGACCAGCCCGGCGTTGCGCACAAGATTCTGGGTCCGGTTTCGGATGCGAATATCGAAGTGGATATGATCATCCAAAACATCGGTTCGGACGAACGGACGACGGACTTCACGTTCACGGTGCATCGCAATGACTATGCGCGAGCAATGGAGATCTTGTGTCAGACGGCGGCGTCGTTGGCAGCGCGGGAGGTGCTCGGCGATGAGAAGATCGTCAAGATCAGTCTGGTCGGCGTCGGCATGCGTTCACATGCCGGTATCGCTAGCCGCATGTTCGAGGCGCTGGCCAAGGAAGGGATCAACATCCGAATGATCTCGACCTCGGAGATCAAGATATCCGTGGTGGTGGATGAAAAATACCTGGAATTGGGTGTGCGGACTCTCCATGAGGCCTTCGACCTTGGAGCTCAGACTCCGGATTCCTTGTTTGATGATCGTCTCGCCTGAGAGCCCATATCGCATCTTGGGACTGCAAAGAAAAATTTGATGTTCGCTTGATATACGACAACCAAGCGTGCTGCTAGAATCAAACGTGCCGGAATATACCGGCTCATGACGTCCCAACCCACCGCTGCCGGCATGTGCTGTCAGCATCGGCAAAGTCGGTTGCATGGACTGATTGATATTAAGGAAATATGGAGATAATACGATGCTGATTCTAACCCGCCGCGTCGGGGAGACCCTGATGATAGGTGACGAGGTCACCGTAACTGTACTCGGAGTCAAGGGTAACCAAGTGCGTATCGGCGTCAACGCACCCCGCGACGTGGCCGTTCACCGCGAAGAGATCTACGAACGGATCAAACGCGAACAGGCTCAGGCCGCGGCTCAGGAAGGTGACGTCGCCGCTCCCTCGGCCGAGTGAGTTTCGACGCGCTCACGCGCCGCCAGCGCAGTCGTGCAACAGGGGTTACCTGTTTTGCGATTGTGCTTGCGGCGGATTCAGGGCGGTACGGACGGTCGTGGCTGCCCATTTTTCGCGTTGGTCATTTCTGTGTGGACTGCGGGGTGCCGGGACGAACGGTGATTTAGTTCCCAGTTGCCGCGACGAAAGCAGGATCTGGCTGGCTGACAGATAGAGGCTGATTGGTCTGTGGCAAACCCCAAGGACTGGCGCTCTACCTGCCCTTTGGCCCGTCGTTCGGCACAAAGAGTAGACCGAACCCGCGCGTCTCTTGCTACAATACTGGCCTGACTGGAGAGATGGCCGAGTGGCTGAAGGCGCTCCCCTGCTAAGGGAGTATGGGTTAATAGCTCATCGAGGGTTCGAATCCCTCTCTCTCCGCCAACATGGTTGTCTTACGGTGCCACCGGGGCGTTTTTCGTTGCCCATCATCCTGAGTTCCAGACGGCGCATGCCGAGCGCAAGCTCAATGTCTGTTTTCTGGAACGACCTTCACCGGTAGCCACCTCGCTTTTTTCTACCTGGGCCCTCACTCGGCTGCCCTACACCCGCCTTGTTGCTTCGCCACTCCGGGGGCAGTTTGGTTCAGCATCGGATTGCTGGGCTCACGAGGACGTTCTGAACTCAGGAGCACCTCGCCTCACAGGCGTCGCCATCGGCGGTTTTGCCGCTGAGCAGGCGTCTTGTGTTCAGTTGAGCGGATCTTGGGTGCAGAATCGCGATGCACTCCCGCGCCAAGGCGCGCGTTGTGTTGTTCGGGCGTCGCCGCCGACCTCAGGGTTGCCACTGTTCGTTGACCCGCATTCCAACAGATCACGCTGGGTAATCTGAGTCTCCATAGCGTTAGCAATGCCGGACCATGCGTCATCTCCCGCCTCGGTGTGGCATTGGGCCGGTTGCCACGCCGAGGCGAATGCTGCTTGATACCCCTAGTCGGGCTGGGTCATTAATCCGCATGCTCCGCTGAAAACGAAGCGGTGGCTCATCGCCTCGACACCAGCGGCTATCTCTACGGAGATGCCGAGCGCCGAAATGGGCGCAGGTGCGCCGAGGTCCAGAGTCTTGGTTAACCAGCCACCAGACCAGCCCAAATCCTCGAACTCCTTAACCTTCGCTTCAAGGTTATAGACGTGGACCTTGTCCACGAAAGCGTCTGCGCTTCCGGTCCAGAATCGCAGTGCGACGTGCCGAACCGACGCGCCGTGAACGGATGGGACAGCAAAGTGGACCCAGTTCTTCAGGCCGGATTGTTGCGTGAAATCCAGGCCCCATCCAGCACGGTCGCTTGCTGCGGCCTGAATACTTGCGCCGTACTCGATATTCCCGTCTTGGCCATGCGTACAGGACCAGCGAGCGTCTTCTGCCTGGACTGCCGAACAGCACATCAGCGCTACCAAGGCAAACAATAGTCGGTAGCCGAGCCATCTTGATGCGACGACTGTCTTCATCACCATGCCTCCGTTCGTTTTAACATTCTCCACGACATCAGCACCACGACCGTGGCGACCGGTTGTCGTGACCTGAGAGGACAGTAAGAGTGTCCCCTTTTTAAAACTATACGGTTGCCAAGGTTTTTGCTTGATCTGGATCACTCCAGCCCGATAAGCGCGGCCCCGTCGGCCTGGCGACAAAACCGGGTCCTTAAATGAAGTTCTTGATTCCTCAGAGTATTGCTTGCCGCTGTGGCGGCCTCAGTTCTGACGTTTCAGGCAAGAAAAAGCCGCTTCTATGTGGCGAAGCGGCTTGATAAGGAGGGGTGGATGGTTCCGGGGTCCAAGCTACCAGCGGCTTTTTTTAACTGTAATTGAGAATCCTCATCTCCGCTGAGTCAAATACGTCACTGAACGGCTGGAAGATCCAGCTCTCGCCAAAGTTTCAGCGACGGCGCAGATTGGTTCATGGTGTAGAAGTGGAGACCAGGCGCGCCGCCCTCGAGCAGGCGTCGGCATAGGTCCAACACGACGTCGTGGCCGAAGGCGCGGATGGAGTCCCTGTCGTCCCCGAAGGTTTCCAGCCGTTTACGGATCCAGCGCGGAATCTCCGCGCCGCAGGCGTCGGAGAAACGGGCGAGCTGGGTGTAGTTGGTAATGGGCATGATGCCAGGCACGATTGGGATCTCGATACCGATCTTGCGGCACTGGTCGACGAACTGGAAATAGGCGTCCGCATTGTAGAAATACTGGCTGATGGCCGCATCCGCGCCGGCCTCGACCTTGCGCTTGAAGCTGGCGAGATCAGCCTCCGCAGATGGTGCCTGAGGGTGCACCTCGGGGTAGGCGGCCACCTCGATATGGAAGTGGTTTCCAAACTCTTCCCGCAGAAATCCCACCAGCTCATTTGCATAGCGGAACGTGCCGAGACCGGCCCGACCCATTCCGGAGGGCAGGTCACCGCGCAAGGCGACAACGCGTGAAACGCCTTGCTCAATATAGAAGTGCACGATCTCGCGGATTTCGTCCTTTTCCGAGCCAATGCAGGCAAGGTGGGGAGCGGTTTCGATGCCCTGACCACGAAGCCAGGCGACAGTCTCGAAGGTGCGCTCGCGCGTCGAGCCGCCAGCGCCGTAGGTGCAGGAGAAGTAGACTGGTCCGACGCTGTTGAGCTGCCGCACGGTCTGCTTGAGTTTTTCGATGCCGGCGGCGGTCTTGGGCGGAAACAGTTCCAAGCTGAAAGTGGGTTGATCGGTGGCTGGGGTATTCATGACGGCGCCCGAGTTATGGTGAAGGGGGTCGGTGGGGCAGCGGTTAGTGCAGGGTGGAGGGGTTGTGGGAGCGGCTTGTAGCGGCGACAAGCCGGCCCTCAGGTCTTGCCGGGCTAGCTTTTGCTCTACAATCGCGGTACGGATCGCGTTAAGTTCAGTGTGATGCGCGGCTGTTGCGGACGCGGCGGACCCCGGCTGCAAGCTGCTCCCACTCAACCATTCGCCGTCAGTCGGTCGCCCTCCATGGCGGTTGGACCAGCGCTTTGAGACCCTGGCGCCTAGGCCCTGGCCCCTCGCCTTCTAGTACCGATAATGCTCGGACTTGTAAGGTCCGTCTACGGTGACGCCGATGTACTCGGCCTGGTCGGGACGCAACTGGGTGAGTTTGACGCCAATCTTGTTCAGGTGCAGCCGCGCGACCTCCTCATCGAGGTGCTTGGGCAGCACGTAGACGCCGATCGGATAGTCCTCGGGCTTGGTGAAGATCTCGATCTGCGCCAATACCTGGTTGGTGAAGGAGTTGGACATGACAAAGCTCGGGTGGCCGGTGGCGCAGCCGAGGTTGACCAGGCGGCCTTTGGCGAGCAGCGTGATTCGGTGGCCGTCCGGGAAGATGATCTGGTCCACCTGCGGCTTGATCTCGACCCACTCGTGTTGGTTCAGCGATTCGACCTGGATCTCGTTGTCGAAGTGGCCGATGTTGCAGACGATGGCCTGATCCTTCATTCGGACCATGTGGTCGTGGGTGATGATGTCCTTGTTGCCGGTGCAGGTGACGAAGATGTCCGCCTGGTCGCAGACGTCGTCGAGGCGCACCACGCGATAACCTTCCATCGCGGCCTGCAGCGCACAGATTGGATCGATCTCGGTGATCCAAACGTTCGCGCCGAGGCCCCTCAGTGAGGCCGCTGAGCCCTTCCCGACGTCACCGAAGCCGCAAACCAAGGCAACCTTGCCCGCAATCATGACGTCGGTGGCGCGCTTGATGGAGTCCACCAGGGACTCGCGGCAGCCGTACAGATTGTCGAACTTGGACTTTGTGACCGAGTCGTTGACGTTCATGGCCGGGAAAAGCAGCGAGCCGCCCTTAGCCATCTCGTAGAGACGATGGACGCCGGTCGTTGTCTCCTCTGTGACGCCCTTGATGCCCTCGGCGGTGCGATGCCAGTGGTTCGGATCGCGCTCGAATGTGCGATTCAGCACGCCGAGGATCGCGGTCCATTCCTCGTTGTCGTCGGCGCTGGCGGCGGGCACACTACCCGCCTTCTCGTATTCGACGCCCTTGTGCACGAGCAGCGTGGCATCACCGCCATCGTCGAGGATCATGTTCGGTCCGCCGCCGTCGGGCCAGTTGACCACCTGCTCGGTGCACCACCAGTATTCTTCCAGCGTCTCGCCTTTCCAGGCGTATACCGGGATGCCGCGGGCAGCAATAGCGGCCGCAGCGTGGTCTTGAGTGGAGAATATGTTGCACGAGCACCAGCGCACCTCTGCGCCGAGTTCGACCAGGGTCTCGATCAACACCGCGGTCTGGATGGTCATGTGCAGACTGCCGGTGATGCGCGCGCCCTTCAGCGGTTTGGATGCGCCGTACTTGCTACGGAGGGCCATCAGGCCGGGCATCTCGGTTTCCGCGATCGCCATTTCCTTGCGGCCGAAGTCGGCCTGGGACAGGTCCGCGACCTTGTAGTCGGTAAACTCACTCATGCTAGTCAACTCCAGTGAATATCAGAGTGAGCGCCGTTTAAAAATGATTGCCTCCCCGAGCCTGGCGGGGCTTCACGGGCCCCGTCGCAACGCTCCTCGGGCGAGGGTGTGTCGAAAAGCTTAGGGAACGCTGACTGATAGCGCCTTGCGCGCGGGCCAGCCATGGCGCGCCATATTCGGCGGACTTGGGCCGCTGAACACCTGAGAATCAGACAATCGAGATCTCCCGATTCTCCAAAATACTGGTTGCGAGCGGCTTCGTCCTAACACGTTCAAGCGCTCGAACAACTAGGGTTATCCTGCCCCGCCTGGAAGACGCGAAGTTCGTCAGCGCTTTCCCCCCGGTGACCTTCGCTAACCGATCCCGGATGCCTCGCGCAGGGCCTCGGCCTTGT
>JBATTL010000238.1:0-9279 GCA_049670525.1 Thiohalocapsa sp.
TCTATGCCGACCGAATCACTGGTTCCATGCGCCGTGCGATCGACGAGACCGAACGGCGCAGGGAGCGGCAGATCGAGCACAACAAGGCAAACGGCATCACCCCTCAAACCATCAAAAAGGCGGTTGCCGACATCATGGAGGCGCATACGCCTGGCGCGCCACTCAAGGCCCGCGACTATGCCCGTGTCGCCGAAGAGATCGCCGAATACGCCAGCCTTTCGCCGACCCAAATGGCGAAAAAGGTCAAGGCATTGGAAAAGGCGATGTATCGGGCCGCACGCGACCTGGAGTTCGAACAGGCCGCGGCGATCCGCGACCAGATCAAGGAGCTCCGTGGTCGAGGATTGGCGGCTTGAGGAGAGCGCGACGGTCAGGGTAATGAAGCGGCAGACAAGCGATATCTTTCACTTGCATCGCGGTTGGTTGCCGCTGCATCCTTCAGACGCCGATGCCGTCCGCCAAGACGGCGTGGACGATCACGGCGAGCTGGAGGATTTCCGGCAACGCGCTGGGGCGCACGGCGTTGGCGGCCGTCGAGATAGCTCGGCAAGTGCTCCAGCGCAAGTGCCAGCAGACCGAGCGCCACGTACAGCGCGGACAAGACAAGGACGATCACAAACAGGTCGGCGAACGAATTCATGGGAGCCTCCGGCGCTTTTTGGGACTGCGCCGACAGGATGCCGCAACCGGTGGCTCAAAAGCTGAGCCCAGGATCGGATTAGCCTTCCGGCGGCCAGGAGCCAAGCATGCTGGGCGTCGCCGACCTGGAATCCGTGCGGTCGCTGTTTGCCGGGTGCGCTTGCAGCGAACCGCCCGCCTCGTCGGAGCCCCTTGTGTTGGAGGTCAGCACCTCTGGCAGCGCTGGCCGGAGATCCAGCGACCAGGCATCCGGTACACCCCCCGTCCTGTCGAACCGTCCGTCCGCGTCCAGATACAAGACCCTATCGCGCACCACCGGTTGCGGTTCCACCCCCGGATGGGTCGGCGCTTGCAGGGTGTCGACTGCGTGAGTCTGAGGCCGAATCCCGGCATTCCCCAACGCATGCCGGGGCTCGGAAACCGGAGATCTCTCGTCGGCGGTGCCTCGCCGTTCCAGGCCGTCTGGGGGCAGCTTGACTTCGCCGGCCCGGACGCCGCTCGTCCCGATTGCTGATGGCTTGTCTGGACTCGGCGAGGCCAAGGCGGCGACACCTTTCGCGGCCGCCCTTGGTTCGGCGCCTCCGGCATCATTGGTTCGAGCCGAAGCGCTTGACCGTAGCTCGGTACTCGCGTCGGAGACGGCCGCGGTCTTAGGCTCGATTTCTACATTTTGCTCTTCAGAATCAGGTGACGATTCCGGCTCGCGAAAGGCAATCCGGTCGGTATGGGCGGGTTTCTTCAGCGCAGCGAATAGAGGTTTGTCACGCTTGTAGACATCGCTCCGGAAGCCGACCCGTCCCTGGTCGTCCGCTAGAGCGGTTAGGTAGTAAAGGAGAACAGGCAGATGCTCGTTGAGATTAACGTAACGGGTCTTGCCGCGTTTGACCACGCGGCTGATCTCGGACTCGTTCCAATTGGGTTTGTTGAGCAACTGCTGGGCCAGCGTGAGCGGATCTTTGACACGAATACAGCCGTGGCTATAGGCCCGGACGCTGCGCGCGAATAAGTGACGGGAAGGTGTATCGTGGAGGTAGATCGCATGTCCATTTGGGAACATGAACTTGACCCGGCCCAGCGCATTGGACGGCCCGGCCGGTTGTACGATGCGATAGCGCTTGTGGTTGGTCCCATTCACTCGCGACACGCGCCGGCCGGTGCGACGATCGACCACCTGATAGCGCTTGGAGACGCCACGCATCTTCTTCTGGATCGAAACAGGTACGGACCAGGTGGGATTAAAAACAAGGTGCTCCATTTCGTCACGAAACATGGGCGTCTGAGCATCGGCCGTGCCAATAACGACGGGCGTGGTCCAGACCTCTTCATGATTCCGCAGCAAATACAGTCGATAGGCCGTGATGTCGACGAATAGGTAATCCGCGGGAAGATCGTTGTATAGCCAGCGAATCCGCTCCAAGTTGGCGCGGATGGTCAGCAACCGGTCTTCCAGGGGGTGATTCAGAGCGCGTAGGGTCCGCGGGCCAATCACACCATCCTGCGCCAGCCCTGAGCGCTTTTGAAATCCCTTAATGGCCTCCACCAAACCGTCGTCATAGTGCTCCGGATCAGCGACCAAGCCCGACTGGTAGCCATCCGTGACCGCCAAATGCTCCCGAATCAGCGGCACACGGGCATCGTTTATCCCCGGTGCCAGGTTCGCCCCGCTGGGGATATCCCGCCAGGTGCCACGATCCGCGATATCAAGATAGCGCTGATAACCGCGCTTCAGGTCTTGATAAAAAGGCGGGGTCGGAATCATGGCGCCAACCTCCTCGGCCAGATCAGGTGCGGCCAGCGCCAGCTCCAAATCCGCCTTGAGTCCTTCGGCATCGGCTTTACCCACGAATATCCCGCCGGGGTTGATGTGGCGCGGGTTGTACTTCCCGAATCGGAAGTGGTGGATGTACCGCAGCAGTGCGTCACTGAGCAGGATATCGGCCGCAGTGCGATCGGCCTCGGATTCGGACTGCAACTGCCCGGTTTCCAGAACTTTCGCCACTGCGTCGGCGTGAAAATCCTCCGGCTCAAAGCCATCCGCCCGGCTCCGCTTGGCCAGATTCAGTAGCGCGCGGGCGCGATGATCGTCCCAGGCGTTTTGGTAGTCCCGCTCGGCGTAGAATTCAGAAAGCAGACGACCGGAGAACAGGGGCTCTTCGGAGATAGATGGTGCGTTTATGTCGAGCAGCGCGCCGGCTCGCTGCTCAAGCGTGTCAGAATGCGCGGGGACAGCGATAGCCAGGATCATCGCTAGCCACAGTCCATGCGAGAGCGATCGGCAATACCGCGCGCATAGGAAACCGGATTGGGAACGCGACCTATGCACGTCAGATGCCTCGCGAGGATAGAGTCCGTGACAGTCAGTCAGCCATGGTGGCGACATACACGCCGCATCGTCCGTGTGTCCAACAAGCTCGTTGGCCAGTTCGACAGCAGTCAATGATGCGCGGCAACGACTATACCTGAGTGTTCAACTGGGCGCAGCCGGTTGAACGGATATTCGCTCGTCCCGAACCCGCGGGCAGATGGCAACAAAGGTTAGGTGTTCGGTCGCGAATCTATCAAAGCGCGCGTATTCGAGACGAGCTTTGCCGGGGAATTAGGAGGGCAACAAATTTCAAGCCTCCCCGATGAGTTGGACCCTTCCCTCCTCTTCCACCGATTCAAGCCGTACGTCGAATCCCCAGAGCCGGCGGATGTGGAGCAACATCTCCTCGACAGAATCACCCAGCGGACGCCGATTGTGGCGGTAATGGCGCAGCGTCATCGAGCGGTCCCCACGCAGGTCTACACTGTAGACCTGAATATTGGGTTCACGGCTGCCGAGGTTGTATTGCTCGGCTAGGTACTGACGAAGACGTCGGTAGCCGACTTCGTCGTGGATCGACGTGATTTCGAGCGTGTCTTCGCGGTCGTCGTCAAGAACGCCGAACAAGCGAAACTCCCGGATCAACTGCGGTGACAGATACTGCGCGATAAAGCTCTCGTCCTTGAAGTTGCGCATCGCGAAATCCAGCACCTTGAGCCAGTCCGCGCCCGCAATGTCCGGGAACCAGTGCCGATCTTCATCCGTCGGATGTTCACAAATGCGCCGGATGTCGCGCATCATCGCAAAGCCGAGCGCGTAAGGATTGATGCCGCTGTAGAAAGGCGAATCGAAGGCGGGTTGGAATACGACATTGGTGTGAGACTGCAGGATCTCCATCATGAACCCGTCGTTGACATAACCCTCTTCGTAGAGACGATTCAACAGCGTGTAATGCCAGAATGTCGCCCAGCCCTCGTTCATGACCTGGGTCTGTCGCTGCGGGTAGAAGTACTGGCCCACCCTTCGCACGATGCGCACGATCTCCCGCTGCCAGGGCTCTAGCAGCGGCGCGTTTTTCTCGATGAAGTAGAGCAGATTCTCCTGGGGTTCCGCCGGGAACTGATAACCGGCGACCGCGGCGCCCTCGGTTTCGGGATCGACCGGCAACGTCCGCCAGAGGTCATTGACCTGAGACTGCAGGTAGGCTTCGCGTTCGCGCTGCCGCTTTTTCTCCTCCGCCATGGACAATGGCGAGGGTCGTTTGTAACGGTCAACGCCATAGTTCATGAGCGCATGGCAGGAATCGAGTAGGGACTCGACTTCCTCATAACCGTGCCGCTCTTCGCATTCGGCAATGTATGCACGGGCGAAGACCAAATAATCGATGATGGCGTCGGCGCTGGTCCAGGTGCGAAACAGGTAATTCCCCTTGAAGAAACTGTTGTGGCCGTAGCAGGCATGAGCGATCACCAACGCCTGCATCGGCAGCGTGTTCTCTTCCATCAAATAGGCAATACAGGGATCGGAATTGATGACGATTTCGTAGGCCAATCCCATTTGACCTCGTCGGTAGGTCTGCTCGGTGGAAACGAATTGTTTGCCGAAGGACCAGTGGTGATAGTTGATCGGCAGACCCACCGAGGAGTAGGCGTCGATCATTTGCTCCGATGAGATGACCTCGATCTGGTTCGCGTAGGTATCCAGCCCGAACTCGTCATTCGCGATGCGTGCAATCTCTTTATCGAAGCGCCTCAGCAGTGGAAAGTTCCACTCGGACGAGTCGGAGATGAGGTTCTTACTTGGCATGGGTTTTCCAGTGGTACTGACCTGTGAACTCGACAGCTGCCATAGTCCCGGCGTTGGTGAAATCCCGATTTGGCGTCACTGATTCGGAGGCGCCGGATTCACAAAAAACCGCGGAACTCCAAACGGCTGAAGCAACGCTGGCGACGAGGTCGCCGCGAGGTGACACTGCCGTTGACGACGTATCCGCGACGATCAGCGGCTCATCGGCGGAGCAAGATTTCGGTCAGCTACGGCGGCAACGGTCTGTCCAATTGGCGACGTTAGACGCTCTGTCGCTTGAACAGCTCCCGGAAAACCGGATAGATGTCGTCCGCGCCGCCGATCTCTTCCATGGCGAAGTGTGGGTGTGCTGCCTTCACGTCCTGGTACGCGAACCAGAGACTTTGGTGCTGCCGCGGTGTGATCTCAACGTAGGCGTAGTACCGCATCAGCGGCATCAGCTTGCTGATCAGCAACTCACGGCAGATAGTCGAGTCGGAATCCCAGTTGTCGCCGTCGGATGCCTGGGCCGCGTAGATGTTCCAGATGCTCGAATCATAGCGTTCCGAGACTAGATCGTAGGCCATGTTGAGAGCGCTTGAGACGACGGTTCCGCCAGTCTCTCGGGAGTAGAAAAACTCCTGTTCATCCACCTCTTGAGCGATGGTGTGATGGCGGATGAAGACGACGTCGATCTTGTCGTAGTTACGCTGCAGAAACAGGTAAAGCAGAATGAAGAATCGCTTGGCCAGGTTTTTGCGTACTTGGTCCATCGAGCCCGATACATCCATGATGCACAGCATCACCGCCTTGCTGGTTGGCTCCGGTTGCTTCGTGAAGGACTGGTATCGTAGATCGAAGGTATCGATGAACGGTAGCGCGGCGATACGCGTTTTGAGCCGATCGATCTCTTCGCGCAGTTCGATGACGCGACTGTCGTCGACGCCGACGCCGGCCTCGTCCAGTTCGGCCAGTTCCTGTTCCAACGCGCGGATGCGCCCGCGATAAGGCGCACCCAAGGCGGTCCGTCTCGCGACAGCGCCTTTCAGCGAACGCACAACGTCGATATTGCTCGGCGAGCCCTCCGTGGTGTAGCCCGCTCGCACGCTCTTGAACTCCGTCGTGCCCAGGAGCTGGTTGCGAACAAGGTTGGGCAGTTCCAGATCATCGAAGAGGAGATCCAGAAACTCTTCGCGCGACAGCTCAAAGACGAAGTCATCCTCACCCTTGCCGCCCTTGCCCGCCTTGCCTTGCCCTGAGCCGCCACCACCACCGCTCTCGGGCCGCTGCACCCGGTCGCCAGCTTCGAACTCCTTGTTGCCAGGATGAATCATGTCGCGGCTCCCACCGGGTCCGTGGTGAAACACGGGCTCGGATATGTCCTTGGACGGGATCCCAACCTTTTCGCCGCCGTCGATGTCGGTGATGCTGCGCCGGTTTACGGCATCCGACACCGCACGCTTGAGCTGTGATTTGTAACGCTTCAAGAAGCGCTGCCGGTTCACGGTGCTCTTGTTCTTGGAGTTGATGCGGCGATCGATGAAGTGGGACATAGGGGCTTTGCTGGCGTAGCGCGCAATGTTGTTAGAACCCAAACCGTCGACGCGGCGTCGGCGCTGTAAAGATCTGGGGCCGCGAGCCCAAGGGCCAAGGCTGAACGATCCAAGGGGCTCGGCGGGTCCGCACCTTCCTCCCGCCGACCCTTGTCCCCGACGCTACTGCGACTTGCGAACGCGCAGGTACCATTCCGACAGCAACCGCACCTGCTTCGGCGTGTAACCCTTCTCAACCATCCGGTCCACGAACTGCTCGTGCTTTTTCTTGTCGTCCGCAGACGACTTGGCGTTGAAGGAGATCACCGGCAGCAGTTCTTCGGTATTCGAGAACATCTTCTTCTCGATCACCACGCGCAGCTTTTCGTAGCTGGTCCAGCGTGGGTTGGCACCATTGTTGTTTGCACGGGCACGCAGCACGAAATTGACGATCTCGTTGCGGAAGTCCTTCGGATTGGAAATGCCGGCGGGCTTCTCGATCTTCTCAAGTTCTTCGTTCAGCGCCCCGCGATGCATCATCTCGCCGGTGTCTGGGTCACGGTACTCCTGATCCTGGATCCAGTAGTCCGCATAGGTCACATAACGGTCGAAGATATTTTGGCCGTATTCGGCGTAAGACTCCAGATAGGCCGTCTGCAATTCCTTGCCGATGAACTCGGCATAGCGCGGCGCCAAATACTGTTTCAGAAATGCGAGATAGCGGTCCTGGACTTCTTGAGGCAGATGCTCGCGGATGATCTGCTTTTCCAAGACATAGAGAAGGTGCACCGGGTTGGCGGCGACCTCCGTATGGTCGAAGTTGAACACCTGCGACAGAATCTTGAACGCAAAGCGGGTCGAGATCCCCGACATCCCTTCGTCGACACCCGCATAGTCACGGTACTCCTGCACCGACTTGGCTTTGGGGTCGGTGTCCTTTAGGTTCTCGCCGTCGTAGACCCGCATCTTGGAGAAGATGCTGGAGTTCTCCGGCTCTTTCATGCGCGTCAACACTGAAAATTGGGCCATCATCTCCAGCGTGCCCGGTGCGCAGGGCGCCTGGTTCAGCGAGCTGTTGCGCAGCAATTTGTCGTAGATGTGCTTCTCTTCGGTGACCCGCATGCAGTACGGCACCTTGACGATGAATACGCGATCGAGGAAAGCCTCGTTGTTCTTATTATTGCGAAAAGTCTGCCACTCGGATTCGTTGCTGTGCGCCAAGATGATGCCCTGGAAGGGGATCGCGGACAGACCCTCAGTAGCGTTGTAGTTACCTTCCTGGGTCGCGGTAAGCAACGGATGCAGCACCTTTATCGGCGCCTTGAACATCTCGACGAATTCCATTACACCCTGATTAGCGCGACAGAGCGCACCGGAATAGCTGTAAGCATCGGCGTCGTTCTGGGCGAAATGCTCCAGCTGGCGAATATCCACCTTTCCCACAAGCGAGGAGATGTCCTGATTGTTCTCATCGCCTGGCTCGGTCTTGGCAATCGCCACTTGCTCAAGGATCGACGGATAGAGTTTGACGACCCGGAATTTGGTGATATCACCATTGAATTCCTGCATACGTTTCACGGCCCAAGGCGACATGATTGTGCGCAGGCAACGATCCGGAATGCCGTAGTCTTCCCCAAGAATCGGGCCGTCCTCCTCCGGCGAGAACAGACTCAGCGGCGACTCGAACACCGGCGAGCCCTTGATGGCGTAAAACGGGATGTGCTGCATCAACTCCTTGAGCTTCTCTGCCAACGACGACTTGCCGCCGCCAACCGGGCCAAGCAGGTAAAGGATCTGCTTTTTCTCTTCGAGTCCCTGTGCAGCATGCTTGAGATAAGAGACCAGATGTTCAATGGCCTCCTCCATGCCGTAGAACTCGCAAAATGCCGGGTAACGTTTGATGACCTTGTTCTGGAAGATGCGGCTCAGACGCGCATCGTCGTGAGTATCGACGAGTTCCGGCTCGCCGATAGCAGCGAGAAGGCGCTCGGCGGCCCCGGCGTATGCCATTGGCTCGCTTTTGCACAGTTCCAGATACTCGTTCAGGCTCATATCCTCCTCCCGGGAGGACTCGTATCTGGCCTGGTAGCGCTCGAAGATCGACATTCAGGATACCTCTCTCGCAGTTCGCACTTTACGCACCGACGGTGCCGTCAGCACCCAAATTATTAACCATCTACGGCAGATTAACATTGTCTCTGTCGACGCACTCTGCAAGCGCCGCGCCATGGTTTCAAGGGGCGCGTGCGGTCGCGCCGGGAAGCGATCATCATGCCAGGATCCGAGCCTGCCCGCCCCGCCTCGACCTCCCGCTTGCGTCCCTATGCCGATCACATTGCCGGCTTCTCGCCAGGAGCACGGCACCTGCGCGACGACGCCCGCTATGGACAATCCTGTCATTAGACATCCCGTCATGGCAGGGTTCAGGCCATGCGCGCAGACCCGCATCAGGTCATACTTGCCCCACAGGTTTCCCCACCTGCCGTCAGTCGCACCCCGGTGAGCGGATACGGCGACGCAGCAGCAGCCACCAGAGCCCCAGCAGTCCCAGTCCGGCGAGCACCAGCAATGGCTGCGCCAAAGCCACCACCATGAGACTGAGCCCGGTCAACAGCGCGTAGATGACTGCCGGGAGCGGATACAAGGGCATGCGAAACGGACGGACCAATTTCGGTTCGCGCCATCTGAGGCGCAGCACACCGATCACAGTCAGCAATGAAAACAGCATCAAGGTAAACCCGGCAAAGGCCAGCACCGCCGAGAACGAATCCGTCAGGATCAACCCCAGCGCCATGCCTGCTGCAACAGCACCGCACGAGTTGGTGCACCGTCGCGACCCCGTGCACCGAGAAAGCCCAACAGCGGACGATCCCGCGCCATGGCCTCGATCACACGAGGACCGGCAAGCACCATTCCGCTGATCGTTGACAGCAATAGCGCCCCCAGCGCAAGACTTACCAGTTGACCCCCGTTGACGCCAAAGATGGCCTGGGCGGCAAGCGCACCGACCTCCACCGT
>JBATTL010000239.1:0-2198 GCA_049670525.1 Thiohalocapsa sp.
GGGTCAACAGGCCATACAGACCAAAGTGCAGCGCAATATAGTCGCCGATAACGATCGGCAGGAAATCGCTCGGCAGAGGCCAGAGGATTAGTGGCGTCAGCAGCGCGGGTGCGATGGCCAGCGGCAGCAGGCGGCGCCAGCGGAGATTGGCACCCAAGGGTTCCAGTGCGACCCGCGGCAACAGCCTGCTCAATGGCCACGCGAGCAGCACCGCACCAAGATAAAACAGCCCAAGCCAGGGGCCTCGAGCATCGACGACGCCGCTGCTGTCCCGGCCGTAGGTTTGGTTCAGCCAATCCAGTGCGGCGTTCAGCGAGGTTGCGCTGTAGAGTACACCGATGTGCTCGACACCATCTGCAACGATCAGGCGTCGTGCGCTGCCGTCTCCCATGTCGCCGTAGGTGACAGCAAGCTCGACATCCGTCGGCGGCGCGTCGGCGACTGCCGCAAGGGCTTCCCGGCCCTGCTCGACGATCATCGCGGGCTCATATTCGCCATACACGAACAGCAAGTTGCGCGGGCCTCCCTCGCCGAGCTCACGGGACAAATAGGGCGACACGGCAACGCTGGCGTCGACCTCGGGGTCATCGTCCGCGTAGCGGACAAGGATGTCGCCAGCCATCGAGTGACCCAGTGTCGCGAGGCGGCCGTCGCTCCCCGGCCGCGTGCGGGCATAGCGGGCCACCCGTGCGAAGGCATCGAGCAGCGCTTCGGCTCGTTCGGGTTCGCCGATGGTGCCGGCGAGCGGCGTGCGATTGCGGCCGTGACCGGGAAAGTCGAAGGTGACCGCGACATAGCCATTGCGCGCCAGCGTGACCGCGAACGGGTGCATCAGTTGCCGCGAACCAGCGAATCCGTGGCCGATCAGCACCGACGGCGCGGGTGGCTCGTCCCTGGGTGCGAAGACGGTCACCGGTATGCCATCCACCTCGGTGTGCGAGATGGTCAGACCCCGTTCGGCCCCGAACAACATCAAGAGCGCGACGACGATCGCTCCAACCGCCACCAAGGCGATGAGAAGCTGCCCAAGGGTCAAACGCGCCAGGGAGAGGGCTCTGCCATCTTGTTCGATACGCGATATGTTCATGCAGAACTGATCAGAAGCCTTCGGTCGATGTGAACAGCCCGACCCGCAGATCCTTGGCCGTATAGATCTCGCGTCCGTCGACGTCCATGACGCCGTCGCCGATGCCGAGCACGAGCTTTCGGGAGATGACACGCTTCATGTCGATGCGGTAGGTGACCTTGCTCGCTGTTGGCAGCACCTGGCCCGTGAACTTGACCTCGCCGACGCCCAGCGCGCGGCCATGACCGGGGTTGCCGATCCAGGCCAGAAAGAAACCGACCAGCTGCCACAACGCATCCAGCCCCAGGCAACCGGGCATGACCGGGTCACCGGGAAAGTGGCAACCGAAGAACCAGAGGTCCGGATCGATATCCAACTCCGCAACGATCTCGCCCTTGTCGTTACGACCGCCGTGATCGGCGATCCGCACGATCCGGTCCATCATCAGCATATTCGGGACCGGCAACTGCGCATTGCCGGGTCCGAACATGTCGCCGTGGCCGCAGGCGATCAGGTTCTCGCGATCGAAGGATTCTGCTTTGCTCATTGGGTATGGGGTTCCATGATGATGGACGCGGGTCGATCGCAGGGCCGAGCGGCCTGTCCCCGCGGAGGAGGAGTCAATGTGCCAGGGTGCGCTCCAGGAAGGTCACGATCTCGTCGATCGGGATCAGCTGCATCTCGGCATCGCGGCGGCCCTTGTACTCCACCTTGCCGTCGTCGAGGTGTTTGTCGCCGATCACCACGCGGTGGGGGATACCGATCAGTTCCATGTCCGCGAACATGAAACCGGGTCGCGCGTCGCGGTCGTCGAGCAGGACCTCGACGCCCACGGCCCCCAGTTGCGCATAGAGGTCTTCCACGGCTTCACGCACGCGGAACGATTTGCCAAGCTTCATCGGCAGCAGCGCCACCTCGAAGGGCGCGATGGCCCTGGGCCAGCAAATGCCGCGATCATCATGATGCTGCTCGATCGCCGCCGCGACGACGCGCGAAACACCGATGCCGTAGCAACCCATGGACATGCTGACGGCCCTGCCTGACTCGTCCAGCACCGCGGCCTTGAGGGCATCGCTATATTTCTTGCCGAGCTGGAAGATGTGACCCACTTCGATGCCACGCGCAATAGTGA
>JBATTL010000240.1:0-3180 GCA_049670525.1 Thiohalocapsa sp.
TGAGCACGCGCCCACCAGTCTGGCGGCGGGCCGTCTGCGCCGCCTCCTTCGGCGTGAAGTCCTTCGCCTTCTCTCGATGCGCTTTGCCGCCCGCCTTGCCTCCGGGCGCGCACCAAGCGGGATCTGATACCAGGCAGACTAAGATGGCTGCCGCAAGGATTGGCAGTTTCATGGGCACGGATCACTCCGGCGGAGGTGGGCCACCGAAAACTCCAGCACATGCGCCGGAGGAGGCAGGAACTGGTTTTCGCGGCGTTCAGTTTGCGGAGAAAAGTTCTTTGTCAACGCCAGATCCACGTCGCTCCAAAGCGAAGCGCGATTCTATTGACTCATCGTGCCAGTGAGATCTCGTACATTTTTTATGATCCGAATTACCTTGTCTTCAAAGTATTCTGGCTCGTATTGATTTTCGTATGAGTCCGAATAGCCGTCTTCATACGTCGACGATTTGTTTCTCCAGCCAGGCGGCAACGTTTCACCACGCTCATATTTCTTTTGCAAGCCGGGCGGTAGCCCATCTCCGTGATAAGGATCTGCGTGCAAGGTAGAAGAATAGGTGGAAACCGCCAACATAGCACTCAACACACGGATAGTATCTCTCATTGCATACACCTCGCGTCATCTCATGTACGATCACTGTCTGTCGGGTTCGACGTTACTGCAACCGGACTGTTTGCAGCAGGTTCCTTAACGCCGTGCGCGGACAATATCTGGCCTCCACTGAGGCCGCCACCTTCCGCTACGCCTACGGCAAAGAGTCACTGCGCATTCGCTCCTGCATCCGTTGCTTGAATGCCTCCCGCGTGCTCGAAGCGGTGCACCCTGAGCAATCGTTAGCGCTGCGACCATCGGAATCGCTGCGTGAGAACCGCTCCTCGATCGAACTGCGGTCGAAACGATCAGCGCTCGAACCCGGATGCTCCCATCCCTCATTCGATGTCGGATAATCACCGCTGCGCTGCACGGTAATATCCGTGCTGCTGCCATCCTGCGTGATGATTCTCTGGCCATCATGGAAGCGAGTGACCTTGGACCTGCTCGTGCTGTTGCCTCCGCTTTGCTCGATGATCGTTGTGGAGCCACCATACTGAAAAGTCTCCGCTCCCGCTGAGCATGCGCCAATGGCGGCCGACAGCAAGACCAATCCGGTGAGTCCCAAACTCGCGTTGCACAATGATGCGCTTGAAATTTGCATGTAATCTCACCTTTCTATTCGCCTACAGTCATTCCGGCAGGGGAAGTCGCGCCGTCTGCCGGGTGCGGCCCGGTCGGGCTTTTCTGGCCCCGTCGCGACTTTTCTCTTCAGCAACGGACGAGCCGTCACCTTTTGGCTGATCAATTGCGGTCTTCATGGCGCCTGGATCTGCGATCCCGGGAGACGCCGCGCTTCGAACCGATGCGGTTGACGCCTGCGTGCTTGACCCTCTGACTCTGGCGTGTTCTGTTGTCGTTTTTTCGACCGAATTGGCCCGTCTGGTTCCGGTTGCTTCCACCAATTTGAATCGTTCGATTAATGTTGATCCGGCCAGTTTGGTAGGTGGCGTTATCGTTACTGTCGCCGTATTGGAATGTTCGGTTGATGTTGACCCGCCCCTCCTGGATGGTCGTGTTCGTGTTCTGGGCCTGTACGCTAGCCGGGCCGAGAAAGAGTGCTAGCGCTGCAATCACCGCGGTCGGGAATGACCTGATGGCTTTGTTTGACATTCGTCGTATCCTCAACCATGTAGACGGGCTTGGCGGTGGAGAGACAGGGAAGTGCAGGCGTGGGCAAGCGCCAACTGTACGCACGATGAGAGCGACCCGTTACGAGCCGGTCGCCCAGAGCCAGCCTATCCGCCATCGTTACGCGGCGCAGCTGGCGCTGAATGCCGAAGGTGGCCCCACGGTCAATCGGCTGGCGATCGACGGCAGAGCCAATTCCCTCCGACCTTCTCCATGCAGTGCCGCCCAAGCTCCTGCTGACAATCAGTTACGACGTTTCCGGTCAAAATACTTGGAGACGTCGTAGTCGTATTGTCTGACCTTGTTGTCGTTGATGTTGCCCGTTTGCATGGTCGCCGCGCTATTCTGCGCACCCGCTTGCACCGTGCGGTTGACATTGCGATCGCAGTTCTGCCGCACGTTCGACCGGTTCACCTGTTGGTTCTGAATGCTGACATGAAAACAGGGGTCCGCAGTCCGATCTGATACCGTGCCGGCGTAAGAAACCGGCATGGCCGTCAGGAGTACAACACCTACTGATAACATTGAAGCCTTCATTGCTCTGCACCTCATCAAGAGTAAGATCGGGTGCCGACGCCCAACCTCCGGGCGTCGGCTCGACAATCAACCGTCCGAGCGCTTGCGCTGCGTACTCGTTCGGTTTTTGCGTCCGCGTTGGTCCGTCTCGTTGTAATTGATCCGACCGAACTGGCCCGTCTGATTCCAATTCTCCGTTCCGCGTTGCCTCGTACGGTTGGCGTTGTCGCGGCCTTCCTGGTAGGTCGCATTGTCGTTGACGCGACCTTGCTGATACGTATCGTTGGTGTTGATCCGGCCCTCTTGGATGGTGGTATTCATGTTGTACTCGGCAGATACTGGCCCGTAGAGGCTTGACAGCACGATGGCAGCGGCGAGTGGGAACAGCTTCGTGGTTACGATTCTCATTTGAATAACCTCTATTGATAGAAGCACGTTGACTTGTTGGTGAAACGGATCCGCCGGAGAACTGCATGTCGCAGCATCTCTTAGCGGCTCACTCTGACGAGCCTCATTCGTCGGACACGTCGCTTTGACGGACGCGATTTGTCTATCCCGTCGTCGAGGTCAGATTATCTGGTCTTACCTGAACGCACGCTGAACGAGCAAGGACGGCCAGTCCAACCGGTCAGCTCGGGGTCGTCATTAGCTTGAACGCGCTGTCGCAAACGCGACGATTCACCGTGGCAACTGGCGAACCGATCTGGTAATTCATTGAAAAAACGAATCCCCAGTACTGGCCCACACTTTGCTGTAGGTTTCACGAAACACGACACCGAAACTGACGCAGACCCATGGCATGGCACGGACCCAACGACCTAAGCCGATTGCGGCCACACTCAAAGGCTCCATCGTTTCCCACCCTGAGGAAGATGTGCTACCGGCCGGTGGGGGTACCATCTCGCGGTCGCCCGTCCGTCGATTCGCGTACGGCCGCAAGAC
>JBATTL010000241.1:0-37379 GCA_049670525.1 Thiohalocapsa sp.
GTAGCGTCTCGCCATGCCATCTTTCCAACCGAGTCTGACTCGGTCGCAATTTTACTCCCATGGGACGTGACGCGGAATACTTTCACAATCTCGTGGCTTTGTCAGTGACTGATCTTAACGGTTTGTCGAAACGAATGGCAGCGGCGGGTATCGCTTGCAGATTCAGCCGCTCCGGTCGGCGAGCGCTGTTTTGTCGCGACCCCGATGGCAACGCCGTGGAACTGATTGAACAGGGCTGATGCGGCCTGCGGACCTGGTTTTGATGTGGTGCGGTTCGGTCGATGTCGTGGCCGCGCTTCGCTGTGCGCGGTCTCGGCGTTCGGCTTCGATCCTTGTGGCAATGTCATCGATTCGGGGTGTCTGGCAGTCACCAGCCGCGGAAATACCAGCCGTTGTCCCATTTCGGCGGCGCATAGACACGCGCGGGAGCGCCGTCGCCGATATCGCCGGGCGAAGGTGCCGCGGACGAGTCAAGTCGGGGTGCGCGCAGACTTTCTGGTGTCCAGGGGCTCTGGTTCATCAGCACCCGGCGATCCGACCCCAGCATGTCCCGCATCTCATTGCGCCGGCGCATGAAGGCCTCTTCGCGAGCCTTTTTTTGGGCCGCTCCAAGGGGGTCGACGGCGCGTCGGCGGGCCTCATGTTGGGCGCGGCGCTGTTGCTGTAACGCGCGACGTTGTGCCCGAACCTCTTCCAGCCATCGTGGGGCGCCGCTCGTGAGTGGTGTGTCACGCCCATTCCTCGGGTACTCGGACGGCCGGGTTTCCTGGGCCAAGCTCGGGGCCGGAGTTGGTGCGGCGAGGGTGGTGGCAAGCACGACCATCAGTGTCCGTAGTGGCGATATCCTGCTCATCGGCACCTTCGGGTTTATTTCAGTATTCGCTTATCATCCGTTTTATGACAGTCCGGGCGTGCCGTCAACCGGGCCGGGGCGATGGGCCTGCGACGCTGCCGATCAGTGCCTGTCCGATGTCGCCAGGCGTTTGTGGATCTCCTGACGCAGACAGGTCAACGCCGTCTCGCAGGTGATGGCCGTGGCTTGCTGGGTGGAAATGAAAAAGACGTCGTCCACGTCGGCCCCTACGGTCGCGATCTTTGCGCTCTGCAGACGAATCCCGCACTCCTTGAAGACGGCGCCGATCTCCGCAAGGAGCCCCGGGCGATCTAGCGTGGTCAGACGCATCATCGTGCGTTGATTGCGCGTGTCCTCGGTGAAGCTGACACGGGTCTCGGTGGGGAAATGGCGAAGCTGGCGCGGTAGCTGACGGGTGACGCGCAACGCGTTGTCATCGAGTTCGCGCAGGGCCTCCAACAGCAGTGCGCGGATCTCATCGCTCTCACTGCCCTGCTCGATGGGTTTGTGATCCGGTCCCAGGACGCGGAAGGTATTGACCGCGACGCCGTCCTCGGTGGTCGTGATGCGGGCGTCCATGATAGTCAGAGCGCGTTGGTCCAGCAGGGCGGTAATACGGACGAACAGGTTGGTCTCGTCATAGGAATAGATGAACACCTCGCTGCAACCGCGGGTCGCAACTGGGTGGATCATCACGAGCGGCAGGTCCGAGCAATCCGCGCCGAGCATCTGCCGTGTCTGCCAGGCGATCTCCTCGGGCGAGCTGGGAGCGAAGAAGTCGAGACCAAATCGGCTCCACAGGTCCCGGCACTCTTCAGCCTCGATGCCTTCGAAGGCGAGCAGACGCATTGCCTCGCGTTGCTTTTGCTCGACCAGATCGTCTTGCGCCTGTGGGTTGTCCAAACCTCGGCTCAGGGCTCGGCGGGCTGCCTGATACAGATCCCGCAACAAGGCGCTTTTCCAAGAATTCCAGCGTTTGGGGTTTGTAGCCCGTGCGTCCGCGACGGTCAAAAGGTACAGATAATCCAAGCGGTTATTGTCGCCCACCTGCTCGGCGAATTCCTGGATCACGATCGGGTCAGAAATGTCCTTGCGCTGAGCGGTCATCGACATCAGCAAATGGTGTTCGACCAACCAGGATACGAGACGGCTGTCGAACTCGCTCAAATAATGCAGTTGGCAGAAGTCCCAGGCATCGCGCGCGCCCATCAGGGAATGATCTCCTCCGCGACCCTTGGCGATGTCGTGAAACAAGCCGGCGAGATACATGATCTCGACCTTCGGAACACCCTGGGCAATGGTGCTGCACAACGGGAATTCGCCGTTGTGTTCCGGGACTGTGAAACGACGCAGATTGCGTAGCAGCCGCAGCGTGTGCTCATCGACGGTATAGACGTGGAAAAGATCGTACTGCATGCGACCGACGATGTTCGCGAAGGCCGGGAGGTATGCCGCCAGGACGCCGTATTGGTTCATGCGCCGAAGCGCTTGTGTCAGGCCGCGCGGATAGCGCACGATCTCCATGAACAGACTGCGCGTGCCAACGTCTTCGCGGAAACCGTCATCAATCCGGTGTCGGTTCTCCCGGATCAGGCGAATGGTGCTGGCGCGGATGCCCTTGAGTGCGGGGCGTTGCTGCAGGAGGTGAAAGACCTCAAGCAGAGCGAAGGGTCTCTGTTCGAACACCTGCGGATGGGTGACCTCGAGATAGCCGCTGCGACTCTGAAAGCGTTTGCTGATGGGCTGTGGAGGTCCGATTTGGTCGTGCAGGAGGATCGCCTCCTGGAACAATTGGAGCAGCATTTCGTTGAGACGGTTCAGTCCCATCACGGCACGATAGTACTGCTGCATGAACTGCTCGACGGCCAAGTTGTCGCCGTGATCCGCGAAACCGAACTGGTCGGCCAAGGTCCGTTGGTAGTCGAATAACAGACGGTCCTCACGTCTGCCCGCTAGACAATGCAACGCGAAACGAATCCGCCAAAGCAGGGTTTGACCGTCGATCAGGCTCAGGTATTCGGCTTCAGTTAGGAAGTTGTGGTCAACCAGTTCGTGCAACGAGTCGGCCCCGAAATGGCGCTTGGTCACCCAGGCGATCATTTGGATGTCACGCAGTCCTCCGGGGTTCTCCTTGATATTCGGCTCAAGGTTGTATGCCGTCTCGCCGAACTTCTCCCAGCGGGCCAATTGCTCCTTGCACTTTGCTTCAAAGAACGCCTCGCTGGGCCAGATCTGGTCCGGGCCGGTTGCCGTGCGCATGCCGTCAAAGAGCATCCGGTTGCCGGTGACGAGGCGCGACTCGATCAGGTTTGTGACGATCGTGACGTCGGCGATGGCTTCCTCTCGGCATTGCTCGACGGTGCGCACCGAATGGCCGATTTCGAGCCCGATGTCCCAGAGGAACATCACGAGTTCCGAAATCGTGTTGCCAACGCGATCGATCCCGCCTGGTTCGAGCAGGATCATTAGATCGATATCGGATGCGGGATGCAGTTCACGGCGTCCATAGCCGCCGACGGCGATCAGCGCAGCGGGCTCGTCCGCGGGCATGAAGCGCCGCCAGGCACAGGTTGTAAGGAGGTCCACCAGCGCGCTGAGTTCGCGGACCAAGTGCCCGATCGGCGTGCCAGCCTGATACCGGTCGACCAGACTCTGCTTCGACGTCCTGAGAAGCTGCTTGAACAACGACAGCGCGGCTGGGTAGTCGGCATTGATCAGGCGGTCCGGGTCCACGGCATCCGCGGTTTCGGCAAATTCGTTGCTGGTGGCGGTCATGCGGCTGTTGGCGTTTCCCGCTCTTCGTCGCGCAGTGTCAGGATCTCATGTCCGTCCGCCGTCACGAGAATCGTGTGTTCCCACTGCGCGGATAGGCTGCGATCCTTGGTCACCACCGTCCAGCCGTCGGGCAACAGCTTTACCTGTCTTTTCCCGGCGTTGACCATAGGCTCGATGGTGAAGCACATACCGCGCTCCAGCGTCACGCCATCGCCAGGCTTGCCGTAGTGGAGCACCTGCGGCTCCTCGTGGAATTCTCGCCCGATACCATGCCCGCAGTATTCACGAACCACCGAGTACTTGTGTCCTTCCACAAATGTTTGGATGGCATGCCCGATGTCGCCGAGTGTTGCGCCGGGGCGGACTTGAGCAATGCCGATGCGCATGGCTTGCTGGGTCACGGTGACAAGTCTTCGGGCGAGCACCGACGGTTCGCCCACGAAGAACATTTTACTCGTGTCCCCATGGAAGCCGTCTTTGATCACCGTGATGTCAATGTTGACAATATCGCCTCGCTTCAGAAGCTTGTTACCCGGGATGCCGTGGCAGACCTGATTATTGACCGACGTGCAGATCGAGCGAGGGAAGCCCTTATAGTCCAGGGGCGCGGGAATGGCACGCTGTTCGTTCACGATATGGTCGTGGCAGATTTTGTCAAGGTCGTTCGTGGTGATGCCCGGTCGCACGTGCTCGCCGATCATCTGCAGCACCTGAGCCGCGAGCTTGCCCGCGGTCCGCATTTTCTCGATTTCTTCTTCGGTTTTGATCGTTACGCTCATGTTTCGTGGGGCGCTGTGCAAATCGACGACTTTGCCTGCATTGCGTGAGCGCCACTCGGGCAGGGCAATGGCGACATGTTGGGGGCGAGATTGCCCGAGGGCGACCTGCCATGGTATAAAACGCGGCGTTATCGGGCAAACTCGCCGAACGACTTGTCGCCGCCTCGTTGCGTTGTTCGGCACTCGGCACTCGTCATCAACCTCCGTTTTGACAAGACGTCATCTTCCACGCGAAATGTCGGTTGGCGCGGAGGGGCGGTGGATTTGGCGTTTAACGACGTCGCCTGATGGGCCGCGGCATCCGATTCGACTACCATCCGATTCGACTACGTGGTTACGAAAGCAGATCTTTCCGACCCGCTTTCTCGCATTGGTCCGGTTGCCGGTTTGAGCTGATGATTTTTCTGCGCCGCGTACGCACCGATTCTGGCGTTGAAAGCACAAATAGACGGATTGTGCTGGAAGCGAGCGGCGTTGCCCCCGCCTATGGAAGTGCTGACTATTCGGCCATCCAGGCCGAGAATTGGCACGGTCGGGGCGTTCTGCTCCGCACGCGAAGCGCCGAATGGTTTGGCGCTTCCCGATGACGCGAGACCCGTCCGGGAAATCCGGACGGGCCGCATTTTGAAACGCCACACACGTGTCGACACGTGGTGCGGGGTGCCCGCGCGCGGGTTGCATCATGGGGCATGTGGAGGTCCAACCCACGATGAGGAGAATTCGATGAGCGATGTATCCATGCGGCAGATGCTGCAGGCCGGGGTTCATTTCGGCCACCAGACACGTTATTGGAACCCGAAGATGGGTGCCTACATCTTCGGCCAGCGGAACAAAATTCATATTGTCAACCTTGAGAAGACGCTGCCCCTGTACCAGGATGCCGTGAGCTATCTCGGGAAGTTGGCGGCTAATGGTGGGCGCATCCTGTTCGTTGGCACCAAACGTGCCGCTCAGGATGCCATCCGTGAGGAAGCGACGCGCTGCGGCATGCCCTTCGTCAATCACCGGTGGCTCGGCGGCATGCTGACGAATTTCAAGACCGTGAAACAGTCGATCCAGCGGCTCAAAGAACTCGAGGCCATGTTCGACGATGGCTCAATTGAGCGTTTTGGCAAGAAAGAGACCCTGACGCTGTCACGCGAGCGCGAAAAGCTCGAGCGCAGCCTGGGTGGTATCAAGAACATGGACGGGCTGCCGGACGCGATGTTCGTCATTGACGTTGGGCACGAGAAGATCGCCATCTCCGAGGCCAACAAGCTTGGCATTCCGGTGGTGGGCGTGGTGGATACCAACAACGATCCGAGCCGGATCGACTATGTGATTCCCGGCAACGACGACGCGATCCGCGCCGTCCGTCTTTACATCGAAGGTGCGGCCGCGGCGGTGCTCGACGGGCGTCAGACGGCCGCGGCGATGGCCGGTGGGCGAATGCCCGAAGAGTCGACCGTCGCTTCGGAGCCTGTAGTTGTCGAAGAACCGGCTGCCGAAGCGCCCGCCGCAGAAGAGCCTGCGGAGACCACGGGCGAACAGGCCGCATCCTGATCGTGAGCCCGGTCGCGCTGGCCGAGCCTATCACGAACGATCAACCGAATCGCAACACACAATTGATTACTGGAGTTTTTCATGGCCATTACAGCCTCCCTGGTCAAGGAGCTGCGCGAGCGCACCGGTGCTGGGATGATGGAGTGCAAGAAGGCGCTCGTCGAGACGGATGGCGATATCGAAGCCGCCATTGAGGCGATGCGCAAATCCGGTCAAGCAAAGGCGGCCAAGAAGGCCGGTCGTATCGCCGCCGACGGGACCATCGAGATCCGCATTGACGACGACACCCATCGCGCCGTCATGGTCGAAGTGAACAGCGAAACCGATTTCGTCGCGAAGGATGCCAACTTCAAGGCCTTCGCGGGGGCGGTCGCCGACGCCGCTTTGATGGGCGACGCGGCAGACGCCGATGAACTGGCGGCGCAGCCGCTTGCAACCGATGATGGCGCCACCGTCTCGAGCGCGCGGGAGGTGCTCATCGCCAAGGTGGGCGAAAACGTGCAGTTGCGCCGGCTCGTGCGTATTGACGATGCCGAGGGCAGGATCTACAGCTATCGTCATGGCGTTCGCATTGGAGTGTTGGTGGAAATGATCGGGGGAGACGAGACCCTCGGCCGCGACGTCGCCATGCACATTGCCGCCAGCAATCCGATGTGTCTCAGCGCCGATGAAGTCCCGCCCGAGGCGGTCGCTAGGGAGCGCGATATTTTCCGCGCTCAGGCTTTAGAGAGCGGGAAGCCCGAGAATATCGTCGACAAGATCATCGAGGGTCGTATGCGGAAGTACATGGAAGAGGTGACGCTGTTGGGCCAGGCTTTCGTCAAGGATCCGGATCAGCAGGTCGGCGCACTGGTGCAACAGTCGGGTGCCAGCGTGGTACGCTTTGCGCGGCTAGAAGTCGGTGAGGGAATCGAGAAAAAGACCGAGAACTTCGCGGAAGAGGTCCAAGCGCAGGCGCGTCAGTCGGACTAACGGCGCCGATCGTTCGATTACTTGTCCGCGCACGCTATCGCCCACGAGGACAACGACGCATTGAGCGAGTCAGCCCATCGACGCATCCTGATCAAGCTGAGTGGCGAGGCGCTGCTCGGAGATGCCGACTGCGGTATCGATGGGGGGGTTCTGGATCGGGTCGCGTCTGAGGTATCGGAATGCGCGGCCCGCGGTGTCCAGCTTGCACTGGTGCTGGGTGGAGGCAACATCTTTCGCGGTTCCGGTCTTGCCGCCCAAGGCATGGATCGAGTGACCGGCGACCACATGGGTATGCTGGCCACGGTGATGAACGCTCTCGCGATGCAGGATGCACTCCAGCGCATCGGCGTTCCGACGCGGGTCATGTCGGCGCTGAAAATCAGCCAGGTTTGTGAAGAGTATGAGCGTCAGCACGCATTGCGTCACTTGACGCAGGGGCGAATCGTTATCTTCGCCGCGGGCACCGGGAGTCCGTTTTTTACGACCGATTCCGCCGCAAGTCTCAGAGCAGCCGAAGTCGGCGCTGATCTTCTGATCAAGGCAACGAAGGTCGATGGCATTTACTCCGACGATCCGGTCAAGAATCCGGAAGCCCGCTTCTATCCACGCTTGAGTTACGATCAGGTCTTGCGGGAGGGCCTGGGCGTCATGGATGCGACGGCCATCGTGCTCTGTCGCGATCAGGGTGTGCCGCTGCGGGTCATGAATATCAACGACAGCGGTGCGCTGCTGCGCGCGGCGGTCGGCGAAGACATTGGTTCACTTGTGGAACCCGGGATTTAATCGAATGATTGATGACATCAAGAAGGACGCGGCCGAACGGATGGGCAAGAGCGCGGAAGCGCTCCGTCATGAGCTGGCGAAGATCCGCACCGGACGCGCGCATCCGTCACTGCTTGATCACGTCAAGGTGTCCTACTATGGCAGTGAAGTGCCTATTGGTCAGGCTGCCAACGTCGCCGTCGAGGACGCCCGCACCCTGACCGTAACGCCCTGGGATCGGAATATGGTGCAGGCCTTGGAGAAGGCCATCATCCAGTCCGATCTGGGCATTAATCCGAATACGGCCGGTACGGTGATACGCGTGCCACTGCCGGTTTTAACAGAGGAACGCCGACGCGATCTGCAGCGAGTCGCGCGTCATGAGGCGGAGCAGGCGCGCGTGGCTGTTCGCAACATTCGGCGTGACGCCAATCATGAACTGAAGGAACTGGTCAAAGAGAAGCTTATCTCCGAAGATGATGAGCGTCGCGGCCAGGAGATCGTGCAAAAGCTCACGGATCAGTTTGTCAAAGAGGTCGACCAGATTCTCGAAGAGAAAGAAGCGGACCTGATGTCCATCTGATCCCCACCGATCAGTCAGCAGCGGATCGCGAGCCAGTGACCAGCAGCATATCGGCCATCGATGGAGATGACGCCCCGAGGCGCGTGCCGGAGCACGTTGCAATCATCATGGACGGGAATGGTCGATGGGCGCGCCAGCGCGGCCTGCCGCGAACCGCGGGCCATCGAGCTGGCGCAAAGAGTGTCCGATCCGTTGTCGAGGAAAGCGTACGCAGCGGTGTCAAGGTGCTGACGCTGTTCGCGTTCAGCAGCGAAAACTGGCGTCGTCCCAGGGCCGAGGTCAATGTACTCATGGAATTGTTCATGAGTACGCTGCAAGTCGAGGTCAAGCGCCTGGTCGAGCATCAGGTGCAATTGCGCGTCATCGGCGATCTGTCAGCATTTTCGAGCAAGCTCCAGGCGAAGTTCGACGACGCGCAGCGTGCGACGCGTCACAATCGGCGACTGATCCTGCAAGTCGCAGCAAACTACGGCGGGCGGTGGGATATCACGCGGGCCGCCCGCGCCATCGCGGCAGATGTGGCCGGCGGGGTGCTTCAGGTCGACGATATCGACGAGGCGGCGATCTCTTCACACCTATCGTTCCCCGACGTGCCCGATCCAGACTTGTTCATCCGTACCGGTGGCGAAAAGCGCATCAGCAACTTCCTCCTCTGGCAATCCGCTTACGCCGAGCTCTATTTCTCCGATCTCATGTGGCCCGAATTCGATGCCGCTGCCTTCGTGGCGGCGCTGAACGACTTTGCCCGCCGGCAACGCCGATTCGGCTTGACCGGGGAGCAGGTGATCGCCAAGGCCAGTGCGTACGGAAGCTGAGTCCTTGCCTATCGCCCATCCGCTTCAGCAACGGTTGGCAACGGCCGGAGTATTGACCCCCGTTGTCATACTCGCGGTTCTGTTTCTGCCAACTGCCTATTTTTCTATCCTGATGGGTGCCGTCGTCTGTCTGGGTGCATTTGAGTGGTCCGGTCTCATCGGCCTTCAACTCGATGCCTCGCGATGGGCCTATACGGCGCTGGTCGCTATTGGCTTGGGCCTGTTGTGGTTCGCGGCCGTGCCGGTTTGGGACCTCTATGTGCTCGCCGTTGCCGGGGCCTGGTGGGTGGCGACCGCATTGGCTTTGACAAGGATTCGTGATGTGGTGCCGAAGTCGGGGTTCGATGCCTGGCTGATTCCCGTCGGGCTCGTTGTCCTGGTACCCCCTTGGGTCGCAATCGTGCGCCTGCACAGGTTGGACCATGATGGTCCTTGGTTGGTGCTGGCGCTGATGATGCTCATTTGGATCGCGGATTCGGTCGCGTACTTCTCCGGTCGTCGGTGGGGCCGGCGAAAGCTCGCGCCGGTGATCAGTCCTGGCAAGACACGCGCTGGTGTCTACGGTGCGCTCATCGGTGCTGCACTCTGGGGGTCGATTCTAGTTCTGCTACTCAAGCTGTCCCCGGTGAGCGGAGCGTTCTTGGTGCTTTTGTGTGTTTTGGCGGCGTTGTTGTCCGTCGTCGGCGACTTGTTCGAGAGCCTGCTCAAACGTCGTCGCGGGCTTAAGGATGCGGGTTCGATCCTGCCGGGCCACGGCGGCGTGCTCGATCGTATCGATAGCATGACGGCCGCCGCGCCGCTTTTTGCGCTGGGCCTAATCTGGCTGGAGAAGAGTCTATGAAAGGTATCGCCGTGCTCGGTTGCACCGGGTCCATCGGGGTGAGCACGCTCGACGTCGTCGCGCGGCATCCCGAGCGATTTCGCGTGGTGGCGCTGACGGCCAATCGCAGCGTGGAGCGCATGGCGGAGCAGTGCCGTGGGGTAAGGCCGTCCTACGCGGTTATGGCAGATACGGATGCCGCTGCATCATTACGGGATATGTTGTGCGACATGGACGCACCGCCGGAGGTGCTGAGCGGGGCAGATGCGCTGGAGACGGTCGCAGCGTTGCCCGAGGTCGATTACGTCATGGCCGCTATCGTTGGGGCAGCCGGTTTGATGTCCACCTTGGCGGCGGCCAGGGCCGGCAAGCGTCTGCTCTTGGCGAACAAGGAGGCATTGGTGGTTGCCGGCGCGATCCTGATTCGTTCCGCCCGGGACAATGGTGCCACGTTGCTTCCCATCGATAGCGAACACAACGCGATCTTTCAATGCCTGCCACCCGACCTGAGCGAGGAACTGGAGCAATCGGGCGTCGAGCGTATCCTTTTGACGGCGTCTGGAGGCCCGTTTCGCAATGCGCAGGCAGACTCCCTCGCGGCAGTCACACCAGAGCAGGCATGCGCCCATCCGAATTGGAGCATGGGCCGGAAGATCTCTGTGGATTCCGCCACGATGATGAACAAGGGCCTCGAACTGATCGAGGCTTGTTGGCTATTCGCGACGACCCCGGATCGGATTCAAGTTGTGGTGCACCCGCAGAGCGTTATTCACTCTATGGTTCAGTACAGCGATGGATCGGTTCTTGCGCAATTGGGAAATCCTGACATGCGTACGCCGATCGCTCACGCGTTGGCCTGGCCGGAACGCATGGCGTCCGGCGTCGATCCCCTGGACCTGTTCGCGATCGCCCACCTCGACTTCGAACCGCCGGCACCCGAGCGCTTTCCTTGCCTGCGTTTGGCCTATCGAGCGGCTGCCGAGTCAGGTACGGCCCCCGTGGTCATGAACGCGGCAAATGAAGTCGCGGTTGCAGCCTTTCTCGATCGGCGCATCGGCTTCACCAACATCGGGACGGTCGTCGAGCGCACGATGGATCGCATACCGCTCGAGCCCGTTGACCTGACCGGCCTCGATCACGTGCTGGAAGTCGACAGGCGTGCGCGGGTCGAAGCGGAACAATGCATCGACCGTGCTGTCGCATAGCCCGTCATGCTAGAACTCGGCATCAAAATCGGGGCTTTTCTGGTCGCAATCCTCATCCTTGTGACCATTCACGAATTCGGCCACTTCTGGGTCGCCCGTAAGCTCGGCATCAAAGTGCTGCGTTTCTCGGTCGGTTTTGGCCGCCCACTGATGACTTGGCGGCGGCCCAACGACGATACGGAATACGTCGTGGCCGCGCTGCCCCTTGGCGGCTACGTTAAGATGCTGGACGAGCGCGAAGAGGAGGTCGACCCGCGGGAGCGCCACCTCGCATTCAACAACCAGAAACTCTGGAAGCGCAGCGCTGTGGTCGTCGCAGGTCCGCTCGCCAACTTCCTATTCGCTATTCTCGCCTATTGGTGCATCCTGGTGGCCGGAGAGTCCGGTCTGAGGCCGGAGATCGGGGCGGTGGCGCCTGACTCCATCGCGGCGGAGGCGCAATTCGAGCCTGGTGATCTGGTGCGTGCCGTCGACGGCAGGGAAACGCCGGCCTGGAGTAGCTTTTGGTTTGCTCTGCTGTCCAACTCCCTGGATGGCGAGGACGTGCGGGTTCAGGTGCAAACCCCGGGGGGGGGCGATCTGGTGCGGGTAGTGCCGGGTGAGCGCTTGTCGGCGCTCGATCCCGGTCGCGGCTTCCTCGAGGCAGTAGGCCTGCAGAGCGCGATCCCTGAGATTCCACCAGTCATCGGTGAGGTCGTACCAGGAGAGCCGGCCGCCGCAGCAGAGCTAATGGTACGGGACCAGATTCTTGCGGTAGATGGCGCAGTCATCGAGCTGTGGGGCGATTTTGTCGAAGCCGTTCGCGGCGCGCCCGGCGCGGAACTGGCGCTCGATGTAGAGCGTGAGGGCCGCATTGTCGAAATCCAATTGACGCCCGCGTCCGTCGATCTCGAGGGCGAGCGGATCGGCCGAATTGGCGCCGGCCCCTGGTTGCCCGACGCTCTGTTTGATCCATACCGCGTGACGGTCCGGTACGGGCCCGTCGCCGCCGCTGTGGAATCGTGCCGCAGGGTCGTCGATCTATCGGTGCTGACGCTGCGGATCATCGGCCGCATGCTGATCGGATCCGCGTCGGTAGAGAATCTAAGCAGCCCCATCGGAATCGCCGATGCTGCCGGGAAAACCGCGAGCTTCGGCGTTGAGGCCTTTGTCAAGTTTCTGGCGCTTCTCAGCGTCAGTCTCGGCCTGTTGAACCTCTTGCCGGTCCCTGTGCTCGATGGTGGACATTTGCTGTACTTTGCCATCGAGGCGATCACCGGTAAGCCACTGTCCGAAGATGCGCAGGCGCAGGGCCAGCGTATCGGGATCGCTCTGATCCTTGCATTGATGACCCTCGCGTTCTACGTCGACATCGCTCGGCTATTGGGTTAGGGGAGCCCGATACCCTATAATCCTCGCTTTAGCAGCGTTTCGCGGCCGGACCATGATCAGGGCCGGCGGGGGTATGATGTCAAAGATGGAAACCCTGGGGTCCGGGGTGTTGGTGCGGGTTTTGCTTGTGGCGGCCTTATTGATCTTGTCGCCCTCCAGCGCACGATCCGAGGCGTTCCAGGTCGCGGACATCCGCGTCGAAGGGCTTCAGCGCATCGCGGCCGGTACGGTCTTCAATTATCTCCCCGTGCAGATCGGCGATGTCGTCAGCGACGGAATCACCGCCGATATCATTCGAACCCTCTACGGAACCGGCTTCTTCAACGATGTCACCGTTGAACGCGAAGGCGATGTTCTGGTAATCGCAGTACGCGAGCGTCCCGCCGTAGCGCAGATCACACTGGTCGGGAACAAGTCGCTCAATGCCGATGTGTTGAAAGAAGGCCTTGCTGAGGTTGGCCTGGAAGAAGGGCGAACTTTCGATCCGTCGATCCTTGACCGCATTGAGCAGGAGTTGCAGCGGCAGTACTTCGGCTCGGGCAAATACGGTGTCGGTATCGAGTCGACAGTTTCACCACTGGAGCGCAATCGGGTTGCCGTTCGAATCGAAATCAACGAGGGTCTGACCGCAAGACTGAAGCAGATCAACATCATCGGTAACCAAGCGTTCACCGAAAAAGAGTTGCTGAAGCAGTTTGAGTTGGGTAAGACGAATTGGTTGTCGTTCTACAGCAAGAACGATCAGTATGCCAAGCAGAAGCTGGGCGGCGACCTCGAGTCGCTTCGGTCGTTTTATCTGGACCGTGGTTTCATTGAGTTTCAAATAACGTCGACGCAGGTGACCATCAGTCCTGATAAAAAGGACATGTATGTAACCATCGCAGTTGATGAAGGCGAGGTTTACCGGATCCGTGATATCCAACTCGCCGGAGAGCCTTCGCTGCCGACGACACAGTTGTTTCCGTTGATCGAGATGCGCCGCGGCGAGGTTTTTTCCCGCAAGGCGGCCACGGAGAGTGCCGACCGCGTTGCCAATCTACTCGGTAATGAAGGTTATGCTTTCGCTAATGTCAACGCGATTCCGGAAGTCGACGAAGAGGGAAAGACCGTCGCCGTTACCTTTTTCATTGACCCCGGCAAGCGCGTCTATGTTCGCCGTATCAATATGAAGGGAAACACCCGCACGCGTGATGAAGTGCTGCGTCGGGAAATGCGTCAGCTCGAAACCGCGTGGTTTTCGACCGATTTGGTCAAGCGGTCGAGGGAGCGTTTGAAGCGGCTTGGTTACTTTGATGAAGTTGATATGGAGACTCCGGCTGTGCCCGGCTCCGCGGATCAGGTGGATGTCGACGTCACGGTAAAGGAAAAACCATCCGGCAATCTTTTGGCCGGTATCGGTTTTTCTCAATCTCAGGGCATCATTTTCAATACAAGTGTCAGTCAATCCAATTTCCTCGGTACGGGAAAGCGCATCGCATTCGCGTTCAATTCCAGCCGAACCAATCAGCTGTATCAGCTTGCTTATACAAATCCTTACTACACCATCGATGGCATCAGTCGCGGTTTCGACCTTAGCTACCGCACGACGGACTTCGATCAACTCATTGGGGCGGACTATTCCACCGATATTGGTCGTGCAGCCGTCAATTTCGGGCTGCCGATCTCGGACACATCTCGCGCCGGACTCGGGTTTTATTATCAGAACACGCGCTTTTTTGCCGGCGCTTCATTATTGGCGCAGGAATTCGTTCTGGAGAATGGCGAAGACTTCAACGATGTGTTCCTCACTCTCAGCTACATCAATGACACGCGTGACTCGGCGGTTTTCGCCACCGACGGGACGCTGCAGAGTTTGTTCGGCGAGGTCGCAATTCCGGGCAGCGATCTTCAGTACTATCGCTTGACTTGGCGCGGCCGGCAATACGTGCCGCTAACGCGGCGTGTTACCTTGTCTCTGAAGGCGGATGTGGGCTATGGCGGTGGCTACGGCAGCACCGACGGGATGCCTTTTTTTGAAAATTTCTACGCAGGTGGCCCAAGCAGCATACGCGGTTTCAAGGCCAACACGCTCGGACCGCGTGAAACGACATTGGATCAGGATCCGGTTGGTGGCAACGCCAAGTTGACAGGTGGTCTGGAGTTGTATGCGCCACCGCCGATCGGGGGCAAATTTGAGGAGACTCTCCGTTTGGGGGCTTTTCTCGATTTTGGCAATGTCTGGTGGACCGAGAGTACCGATTTAGTTGCACCTACCGGCTTTGACCTAGGCGAACTGCGCTACTCCACGGGTCTCTCCGCTCAATGGCTGTCTCCGGTGGGCGCCCTGTCGTTGAGTGTGGCCTATCCACTCAACGCCCAGGAAGACGATGAGGAGCAGATTTTTCAATTTAGCTTTGGGCAGACCTTTTGACATGTCGGATTATCGGCGAGCTCCTCTCCTGTTTGGTGCGATGTTGCTTTCATGCCTGCTGTCGATGCAATCGACAGCAGCTGAGATCACGATCGCGGTCATCGATCCCAACCGTATCGTCGAAGAATCCCCGCAGTACGAAGAAGCGCGCGGCATGCTGAGTAGTGAAGTCAAAGAGCGCGAGTCTGAATTGCTCGATCAGCAGGAGGACCTAGACCGTCTCAACCAGAAGCTGGAGCAGGGTGGGGCGCTGATGAGCGAAGAAGAGATGACGCGTTTGCAAAACGATATTCGCGCGCGGAAACGCCGTCTGCGTTATGCGAAAGCGGAATTGCAAGAGGACTTCGCTCTACGACAGACGGAACTGCGCACGAAGCTCGTCAAACAGGTCGAGGAAGTCGTGCAACAGATTGCCAAGGAAAAAGGAATCGACGTGATCCTGAGCGAGGGTCTGGTCTACTTCAGTCAACGTGTTGACATTTCGAGTGAAGTGGTGGAGCGTTTGAAGCAGGAATTCGAAGGGCGCTAGGCTGCGCCCGCTTGGAAGCATCTGCAGTGACCGTGCTCGCTAGCAAGCTCGCAGGCCTGATCGATGCGGAACTCGTCGGCGTTGACATTGCCATCAGCTGCGTGGCTAGTCTCGATGATGCGGATTCTGCAAGCCTCAGCTTTATTGCACTGCCGCGGTTTCTCGATAGCCTGCGCAACACGGGCGCTGGCGCGGTCATTCTGAGTGCGGCGCACCTGTCCGATGCGCCCTGTCCTGCGTTGGTTACCGACAATCCCTATCTGGCGTTCGCCCGCGCGGCGGAGCTCTTGCACGCGCCTCGTAAGCAACCGGCGGGGGTGCACGCGAGTGCTGTCGTAGACGCTGACGCGACCGTCCATCCCAGCGCCTCTGTCGGTCCACTCTGCGTTGTCGAGCGAGGGGTCGAGATCGGTGCGAGGGTCGAGCTTGGGCCGGGGTGCATCGTACGGGCCGGCAGCAGTATTGGGGAGGACGGCCGGCTCGTTGCTGCGGTCACGGTTGGCGAGGGGACCCTTATCGGCGAGCGGGTGCTGCTCCACCCGGGCGCCGTTGTCGGCCGCGAGGGATTCGGGTTTGCGAAAGATGGAGAGCGGTGGGTGCGGATACCGCAGGTTGGTCGAGTGCGCATCGGCAACGACGTTGAGATAGGCACAAACTCCAGCGTTGATCGCGGAGCGATCGGCGAAACGGTCATCGCGGACGGTGTCAAGATCGACAACCTGATACAGATTGGACACAACGTAACGATCGGTGAGAACACCGCGATGGCCGCGTGCTCGGGAATCTCGGGGTCGACACGGATCGGGCGGAACTGCACCATCGCCGGGGCTGTCGGCGTGGCCGGTCACTTGGATATTGGCGATGACGTCCACTTTACCGGCATGGCCATGGTGACGCGCTCCTTCCCCGATCCCGGGACCTACAGCAGTGGCATCCCCGCCATGCGCAGCGGCGATTGGCGTCGCAATGTCGCGCGGTTCCGACACCTGGATGAACTGACCAAGCGCGTCAAACGCCTAGAAGAAAAGCTCGAGCAGCTATCCGTGCCCCCTGGGCCAAAGGGCGAGTGAGCATTCGCGACGTTTCCCCCGGTTTACGCTATTGCAGCCACGTCAGTTGGCAGCGCGGGTGCGCATCCACGGATCGATGCGAGCTGACGACACCCAGAACACCAAATGAACAACGATCCGGCCTCTGCTCGGTTCGCTGGAGGCCGTCTTGATTACGATGGATATACACAAGGTGCTGAGCCTGTTGCCGCACCGCTACCCGTTTTTGCTGATCGATAAGGTCTTGGAGTTTGAGCCAAACAAACGCTTGCTTGGGCTGAAGAACGTGACGTTCAATGAGCCCTATTTCGCCGGGCACTTTCCAATTCGACCGGTCATGCCCGGCGTTCTGATTGTTGAGGCCATGGCTCAGGCCACGGGGCTTCTGGCCATGGAATCCCGTCCGGAGGAGGTTGGCGAGAAATCCCTTTATTATTTCGTTGGTATTGACAAGGCACGTTTCAAGCAGCCGGTCAGTCCAGGTGATCAGCTCTTTCTGGAAGTCCGCGTGCTACACGTGAAGCGCGGGATCTGGAAGTTTGGCGGCGTGGCTCGGGTCGACGACAAGACCGTCGCCACCGCCGACATCATGTGCACGGCCAGGGACTTTTGAGCCTTGATTCACCCCAGCGCCGTCATCGATCCCAACGCCCGCTTGGAGGAAGATGTCGAGATAGGACCATTTTCGGTCGTGGGTGCGAAGGTGAGAATCGGCCGCGGTACTCGGATTGGCCCTCATGCCGTGATCCAAGGTCCAGCCGAGATCGGTGAAGACAATCGCATCTTCCAGTTCTCATCCATCGGCGAGGAACCTCAGGACAAGAAATACGGCGGCGAGGCCTCGCGACTCTTGATCGGCGATCGCAACGTCGTTCGCGAGTTTTCAACCATCCATCGCGGGACCAGTCAAGACAAGGCTGAAACCGTCATCGGCAGCGACAACTTGTTGATGGCCTATACCCATGTCGCACACGACTGCGTCATCGGCGACAACGTCATCATGGCCAATGCGGCTTCCCTCGGCGGGCACATCCAGGTTGCAGACTGGGCCATACTGGGAGGTTTTACCATCGTCCATCAGTTCTGCCGAATCGGTGCCCACAGTTTCAGTGCGATGGGTTCCGTAGTGGGCAAGGACGTTCCGCCGTTCATCACCATCGGTGGCCACCCCGCGGTGCCCCGCGGCATCAATACCGAGGGTCTGCGCCGGCGGCAGTTCAGCCAGGAATCGATTTCTGCAATCCGTCGTGCCTATCGGCTGTTGTATTCGTCCAACTTGAAGCTCTTCGACGCCCTGGAGCAGATCCGGGAGCTGGCGCGCTCGCATCCCGAGTTGGCGTGCATGGCCGACTTCGTCGCGGGCAGTAGCCGCAGTATTGTCCGGTGAGCCCGACGATCGGGATCGTTGCGAACGAGCCTTCCGGGGATCAACTGGGGGCTTCCATCGTGCGGGCGTTGCGGGAGCGTCTGCCGGATGCCCAATTCGTCGGTGTTGCCGGACCCAAGATGCAGCGTGAGGGTTGCGTCACCCTGTTACCGATGGAACGTTTGTCGGTGATGGGCCTTGTCGAAGTACTTCGTGTGCTTCCCGAATTGTTGCGTTTGCGCCGGCAATTGATACGGCACTTCAGTTCGAACCCGCCCGATGTCTTTATCGGCATCGACGCGCCGGACTTCAATCTCGGACTGGAGACGCGCCTGCGACGTACCGGTATTCGGACTGTGCACATGGTCAGCCCGACGGTTTGGGCCTGGCGTTCCGGTCGGGTGAAGTCGATCCGCCGAGCCGTCGATCTGGTGCTCAGCATCTTTCCGTTCGAAGAGGTCTTTCTTCGCGGACAAAATGTCCCTGCACGCTATGTGGGGCATCCCCTCGCGGACGAGATTCCGATGCGTGTTGATGCCGGCTCTGCCCGCGCGGCACTTGGTTTGCCCGCCGACCAAACGGTTGTAGCGCTGTTGCCAGGCAGTCGTATGAGCGAAGTGTCGCGCCTCGCTGCCCCGATGCTCGAGACGGCTCTCTGGGTCCATCGAATGCGGCCGGACCTGAATTTCCTCGTGCCTTTGGTTTCGGAGCGGCTGTTCCGGGAATTCGATGCAAGGCGCCGCGACATCGCTCCCGATATCAACTGCCTGTTGCTTCACGAGTGCGGTCGTGAGGCGATCGCCGCGGCCGATTGTGTCTTGACCGCGTCCGGCACGGCCACACTCGAGACGTTGCTACTGAAACGCCCGATGTTGGTCGCCTACCGTCTGAACGCGCTGACCTACCGGCTGGTCACCGGACTGAAACTGATCAAGGTGCCCTATGCGGCGATGGCTAATCTGCTGGCCGGGCGAGAGTTGGCACCGGAGTTTCTGCAGCAGCGTTGCCGTGCCGAATTGATGGGCCCGGCGCTGCTCGCGATGCTCGACGACGAACCCCGCCGAGCGGCGATCCTCGTCGAGTACGACCGCATTCATCTCAGCCTCCGCCGGGACGCGGCCCGCCAGGCGGCCGCTGCCGTGATGGATCTGCTCGCGGGTATCGCCCCTTGAACAATCCGGAGGAGATCATCGCCGGTGTCGATGAGGCCGGACGCGGGCCCCTGGCCGGACCGGTCTGTGCCGCCGCCGTGATCTTGAATCCGCAGGACATTCCGCCAGGTCTGGACGATTCCAAACGTCTTTCCCAGGCCGCGCGTGAGCGGCTGGCACCACGCATCGAGACGGCGGCCCTTGGCTGGTCGATTGCCTGGGCAAGCGTGGCGGAGATCGACAGGCTTAACATCCTACAGGCGTCGCTGCTGGCGATGCGCCGCGCGGTTGCTGCGCTGGAGTGCGGTCCAACGCTAGTGCTTGTGGACGGCAATCGCTGCCCCGATGGGCTTCCCTGCCCATCGCGGGCCATCGTCGGTGGCGATGCGTTGGAGCCGGCGATCAGTGCCGCGTCGATCCTGGCCAAGGTCGCGCGGGATCGCGAGATGCTGCGGCTGCATCGGATTCATCCCGACTACGGCTTTGCGCGTCACAAAGGCTACCCCACCAAGGCGCATCTGAACGCTTTGCGTCTGCACGGCGTCTCCCAGGAACATCGCCGGTCATTCCGCCCGGTGCGTGCACTGCTTTAGGGCGCGCGCGATGCGAATAAATCGCAGAGGGATACCTGATCAAGCGATCGGTTCCTTGGTCGATACCGATAAATCCCTTAGGGTCTTGCCAGACAGCGCGGAGCCGAGCACGTCGTCAAGGCGCCGTTCCAGGTCATCGATGGCGGGCGTCGAAACCGGTTGCCGTGTCGGGGCGTCATCTTCGCCGTAGCGACGAATGACGTCCAGCAGATCCCGCAACCGGATCTCTTCGGGTGCGCGGCCCGGTACGAATCGCGGCGGGTCGTCGGCGGTACGCACGAGCATTCCCGCGTCTTCCAGCATGCGCAACACGTTTCGGACATTCGTTAGTGGCATGTTGGTGGCCTTGGACAGCCTCTCCGCGGTCCAAGGGATATCGCCACCGTAATGGGCGGCTCCGATCCGGGCGGCGAGTAGAAAAGCCAGGCGCTCGCGCAGTCGGTTGCTGAGGCGGAGCGTCCTCGTCCGCGAGCCGAGATACTCCGGATATTGATCGTAGAAGGCGATGTTGGCGCCGATCAGCAGAATCAGCCAGGCGATGTAGATCCAGATCATGAACAAGATCAGGATCGCGAGACCGGAATAGATGGCCGCGTACTTGGTGGAGCCGGCCATGAAGACCGCGAACAAATGGCCAATGGTCTGCCAGAGGATGCCGGCAACCAATGCACCGATCAATGCGGAGCGCAGTTTGACGCGTGTGTTGGGGACGAAAAGGTAGGCGAATGCAAAGGCCAGGGTGATGAGCAGGTAAGGAATCAGATGTCCAGCGCTATCGAGCAGAAACCCAAGGGGCTCGATTTCGATTGCGCGCTGCACCAGGACGCTGCCGCGCAGCGAAGCCGTTGCGCCGACTGCCGAGAAGAACAGGACCGGCCCAACCAGCAACACACTGAGGTACTGGCTGAAGCGCTGTGCCAAAGGGCGCGGCACGTCCACGCGCCAGGTATGGTTGAATACCTGCTCGATCTTTGAGATCAGCGAGATCACGGCATAAAGCAGCACCGCGATGCCAACCGAGCCGAGCACGCGGACATCGGTGTTGTCCACATAGCCGATCAATTGGGTGACGATCTCCTGGGACTCGGAACCGAGCGGTGCAAGTGCCTGTTTTAGAATCGGTTCGAGCTGGTTGTGGACGCCAAAGCCCTTCAGAACCGAGAAGCTCACGGCGAGCAGCGGCACCATCGACAATAGCGTCGTATAGACGAGACTCATGGCCTGCAGTGTCAGATAGCCGTCGACAAGATCGCGCGCGATGGCATACAGCATCCGCGCTGGCACCAACAGCGGGCGTTGCCAGCGGGCAAGATCCGCTGGGTCGGTCTGCCATAACAGTCGCTCCAGACCGGTCGAGTTTTTCCGAGTCAAACCCATATGGAAAATGGACGTCGGTGACGCCTCCTGTTGCCGCTGCCGCCAGTATAAGGAAACGCCGCCCACTACGCGGCGCAGCAAGATTCAATCTCCGAAATTGCAGAGAAAAACAGCCGTGAAAATCCGTCGTTGCCGATACCTGAGCGTCGCCATCTTTCTCGCATTTGCCCTGGCCGCAGCCGCCGAGGGTCCGCTGCTGACAGCGATGCCCGACCAACCGGAGGCGCCTGGCTTCGATTTGAGCGGCCCGGACGGCACCCGTTCTAGCCTCGAAGCTATGCGTGGCAAACCGGTCATTGTGAACTTCTGGGCGACTTGGTGCCCGCCCTGCCGTGCTGAGATGCCCTCGATGCAGCGCGCCTGGGAGCAGATCGAAGATGAAGGCATTTTGATGGTCGCAGTCAATGTTGGCGAGGACGCGCAGACCATCGAGGAGTTCACCGAACAGCTACCGGTGGACTTTCCGTTACCCATGGACCTTGATTCGAGGGTGACCCAAAGCTGGCCCATGAACGGCTTGCCGACGACCTTTGTCGTCGATCCGGACGGGCGCCTGGCTTATCGAGCCCAGGGCGAGCGCGAATGGGACGATGCGACGTTGTTGGATTTGGTCCGGGCCCTCAGGCAATAGTTCTGCCTTGGCCGACTGGGCTTCCGGCTGGTTCGGATACCTCTGCAAGACGCAGTGCGTAAAAGGAAGCGCCAAGGGAACCGGCAGCCAAAACCAATATGACGGTTGCCGCATCAAAGAGGTCGGCGATGCAGCCGATGAGTCCCGCCCCCAGCATCGCTATACCGATGGCGGTGTTGCTGACCGCCACCATGGCCGCGCGCGTCTCGCTCGTTGCCATGTCAACGAGATAGACTTTCCGGCCGAGCCGAACGCCTGAATGGGCAATATTTAACACAAGGAACAGGCTGGCGAACAGGTACGGCTGTTGGGAAAACGCGAGATCCGTTCTCGCCAACAGGAAGGTAATAATTCCGACTACTCCGGCTGCTGCGGACGCCAACGCCATCACCATCCGTGACGAACGGTCGCTGAAACGTCCCCAGACGGGCGCGCTGATACTGCTGGCGAGGCCACTCGCGATGATCAACAAGCCTAGTCCGGTCAGCTCGCCGTCGCTGCCGCCTTGAACCAATAGCACGTAGAACGGCGGGGCCAGTGCGGTACTGAGCAACGCGATGCGGACCAGCACGAAGCGTCGAAACAATGGGTCGGTGCGCAGCAGGGTCACATTCTTAGCGGCCGCGGTCAACGCGTTGCCACCTCCCTCGGTCGCGCCCGGCTGCTCGCGAACGTATTGGAACGACAGCACCGCCGCCGCAAAAAGTATCGCCGCGGCACCGAGCAGACCGACGAACAACACGCGTTCGGTTCGATCGCCAGTCACGAATTGGAGATACAGGCCCAAGGCCAGTGTCAGGACCCCGGCGGTGCCGGCCGAGATGCCCATCAGATTGCCGCGTCTGGCCTTGGAGACGGTCTTGCCGAGCACGTCCTTCGCGGATACGGAGCATAGTCCGCGCGCCAGGCTGAACAAAACTAATAGTCCGATGATCACCCAACCCGCGACGGCGCCGGAAAGCGTCGCTGCCGCGAGCGCCATGACCGCTAAAGCCGCTGCCGACAACAGTGAGCCCCAGATCCAAACAACTTTACGCAGGGGCAGCCGGCGTATGTAGGCCGCCACCGCAAGCTGTGGGACCAGAACGCCAGCCTCCCGGATGGGTACCAACATTCCTACGAGCGCCGCCGGCGACCCCAACGCCCCGAGCAGCCAAGGAAGGATCAGCTTCGCGCTGCAAAGTTCGTCCGCGACCTTGGTCAGCAGGTTGGCCCCGAGATAGGCAAAAAAGTTAGCGGGCTGGTCGTTGCAGGACTCCGGCGGAATATCTTTGCAGACACGCGCGTCCTCGTCGCCAGTGATCAGATCGTAGAGATCACTGAGTGGCGGGTTCAAGGCGGAGTCGAAAGGCTGGTTTGCTTTGGTCATAATGTGGCTTAATCGGAACCGGTGCCGCAGATCAAGGTCGGATATCGAGGTGCCGTTCCGGGAATCTGCGATGCGAGCCCAGGAGGAAACTGTGGTCAAAGCGCAAGCCAGTACCGATATCCAGCGTGGGCCTGAAGCGGTGTATCAGTTCATCGCCGACGACTTCGCACGCAACTATCCCCGCTGGTCACCGGAAGTCAAGGAGCTGCGGATCACGTCCGCGGGACCGATACGGGTCGGCACAATCGCACGCCAGGTGCGCGTCGATCAGGGTCGCCGCACCGAGTCCACTTTCAAGATCACGCGGATGCAACCGCACCATCGGTTAACCTTTCAGGGTTCGAACGTCCCTTTTGTCGTCGATTACCTAATGGACGGCGCCGATACCCACACGCGCCTCACCTTCACTTTCGAACTACGCAAACTGGATCTGATGATGCGTCCATTCGAGAAATTGATTCGCGTTGCGGTACAGGAAGGTGCACACCGGACAGTGCGTAACTTGAAGCGACTGATCGAATCGGAAGGCGAGCCGAAGCGGCGGACTGTCTGATTTGATAGGGAACGCGGTGAACGCTGGACGAGCCGAGAGCCAATAATAGACGGAGGGTGAGATGAGCTTCGTGGTCGAGAAAGATCCCGGGATGATCCCAACGGTGCTGGCGCAAATCCTCGATAGCTGCGTCAATGGCGTGACGTTGTCGGACCCCGATCTTCCGGACAATCCCATCGTCTACGCGAACGAGGTATTCGTTCGCATGACCGGTTACGCGCCAGACGAGATCATTGGTCGCAACTGCCGATTTCTGCAAGCCGACGACCGCGATCAGCCGGCCATCGATGAGCTTTGTTCCGCAATTGCGGCAAAACGGCCCGTTGAAGTCACACTGCGCAATTACCGCAAAGATGGCTCGCTGTTTCACAACCGGCTGAGTATTCGCCCGCTGCACGACCCCGAGGGACAGGTTATCTACTATCTGGGCGTTCAGTACGACGTCACCGAGCAGGTCCAGGCACAGGAGGAGATCGAGCGGCTGACGAGCCTACTGGGACAGGCCTGACGCCCGGTGAGAGTTGTGGCGGGCGGCTTGTTTCCGGTTGTGGTCGCCGAACCATCCCACGTCGCGCGCGTCGTTCCGCAGGCGTTTCGCGTCTCGCCCGCAATGATCCGAATTGGTGGGGATCCGTGATCAGGCGACGGTTTGATCGCCAGGTGCGATCGCCGGTGCACTTGGTTTGTCACCTGGTTTTTCGCCGGGCTCATCAATAGCCGCCCTTTCGGCGTCGCCGAGCCGTTCCCAGACCGGCGGCTCTGTCCAGTCGATCGGCGTTGGGCTGAAAAACGCCTTTTCCAGAAGTCGGATGTCGTTGCGCAATGGTGGCTCGACACGCATCGCCAGTTGCGCCAGGTTTGCGGGCGCCGACTCCGGCCAGACCACTTTACCCCAATCCAGGAGTGCTTGGCGGGCAGCGGGGGCATTCGCACTGCGATAGGCCCGCTCAACGGCAGCCGCGCTGGCATCGGCCGGCTTGCCCGGAAGCTTGTCGACCGCGTCTGCAATACCCGGTTCTGGTTCTGGTTCTGGGTTCGTTCGCCCGCGGGTACGACGTTGTACCAGCCAACCCAGCAATATCAATCCAACGGCGGCAGCCGTGATGCCAATCCAGGGTTGCCAATGGGCCCGCGAATAGCCCCAGAGCATTCGCAACAGGCCGGCACTAGGCGACGGGCTGCTCGTTTCCGGACTGGCGGCACTGGCGCCGGGTGCTGGAAGCGCGCGGTTCCATGTGGCGGCAGGGCGGCGATCTTCGGACGCGAACGACGCCACTGTCAGCATCCAAGGGGGGAGAGCCGCTTGCTGCCAGTCTCTCGTTTGGGTGTTCCACCACTCGAGGACCGTGCCCGTCAATTTGTAATCGCCTTCCTCCGCGGCGCCGATCAGGATGCGCTCGCTGCGATAGCCGATGACGCCGTCCGGCGAGCGCTCGTTCCACAGTCGCGGCGCGTCGTCGCGAATACGCAGTTGGAAGGGAATCGCGAGGGGGATCATTGGCAGGTCCTCCGCCATCAGGCCGTCGCCGCGGAGCGTGATCATGCGCTCCAGCGCCTGCCCTGGCGCAATGCGCACCGCGGTGGGACCGGCCTCCGTCAACGTGATCGACCGAGCCGGTAGCCATGGTCGCTCGCCAACTCCCGCCGGAATCGGATCCACCTGCACTTGGAGCGCGTCGGAAAGGTGAGGCACCGGGCCGCCGCCCGCGGTATTCCACGCATCGAAACGCAGCGGCGGGATACTCAGTGGGCCGGGTTCGTTTGGGAAAACGGCGAAGCGCCGCTCGTAGATGTGGATCACGCCACTGGCGTCTTCAGCCGCTTCGCTGCGCCGGTCTTCTCCCAGCGGCAAGACGCGGGCCCCGACGATCAGCGGACCGTGCAGGCGGCCCATCGGTGCGGCGCCAGACGCGGTGACTCGTGCTGTCAAAACGATCTGTTGCCGCACATGAACGCGTCCGGGCTCGGCATGAACGTCAATGGATATCGGTAACGGAGGCGAGGGATTCGGCTGCGGTGTTGTAACGCCCGTTGGCGGCGCCAGCAGGCTCGAGTTGACGGTCGTGGTAGCGCCGACGATCACTTCCATCGGTTCGGTCGCGTCGTCACCGGCGCGTAGTCGCGGCACTGTCAGCGTCCCTGTGCGCCTGGGCAGCAAGGTCAGACGCAGTTGCCGACGCTCGCGCCGCGTTCCGTTCACCAGACTCACTTCGTTGCGCGTGCTGCGGTTGGTGATCTGAAAGTCCTGTTGCAGCGGCCCAAGGTCCGGCATTGGGCCGGCAGGTCCTGATTGAGTCAGTGTCAGAATCACGGGTTGGTCAGGCAGGACCGACGTTGGCGCCAGCGACGCCGTCATCTCCGCAATGACGCTGCCGGAGTTCAGTGCACCCATCGCGCTCAGCGCGCAAATGGCTGCCGCGCCGATGCGGTGCCTGCGGGTTGCAGAGTTGGCGCGAATCGTCATCAAGGTCGCCCGGCCAGGCTTGTTTTCTTGCTCAGGAGTGTCGTCCGGCGCCGATTCTTTGAGTGCTCTTTATTGGCGACCGCTTCAGGGGCACTTCGCCGTCAAACTGGTCTCGGACGGCAGGCTGTACTGCGATGTCGGACATCGGCTTGGCTTTGAGAACCAGTCGGCGCATGAAGTATCAGCCACCCCGTGTCGGGCGCGGTTGGGGAGGGTCGGATTTGATGCTCCGAAGGCTACGCCCGCCAGGCTCGTGGTTCAAGCCGCAGCCTCCGCCGTGCTGCTCGCCAAACGACGCCACGTTCCCGTCCATCCCAGCGTTCGCGTTCATTGTTATGCGCCGCAGGATTGTGGGCCGTCCCGCCGATCCGGGCGAGTGCGACGAACCCTGTTTGCGGTTACCCACATCTTGGGCTCACTTCTGGGTCCCGCTTCTGGGATTGGAGGAGGCGGAGCGCCCCGGGCCGAGATTGCCTGTCACTGGGCTTGTCGCGACCAATCCCCCTTACCCGGCGATGCCGGCCCGTCTCCGTCCAGGAGCGAGCGGACCGCCAATGTGGCGCTGGCGATGATCTCGGCTCGTTTTGCGTTCTCCTCAGGGTCGCGCGGCGTGCGGCTCGGTTTGCTGCATACGAATTCGCAAAGTCGATCGGTCGGGGCCTCGAAGTCGCAGTGGTTGGCATCTTCGATGCGTTGTACGCGGGCCCAGTCAGTGGCAGCGAAAACCGCCTTGCCGTTGTCTAGCGCGTTGCAGTTTGTTGGTTCGCCCGCAAGACCCAGGAGGGGCTTGCCGAGTCCCGTGGCCGCGCGTACGCCGAGCCCCTGGGTCTCAACGAGATCCAGGGTGACTATACCCACACTCGTGGGGTCCGTGCGTCCGGCGATGACGGCCGCGAGACCGCCGGCGGAGAAGCCGGCATAGACGATGCGTCGCGCGCCGAGGGCGCGGGCCAGCGCAACCATGTCGAGCCCGTTTTGCGCATGGCGCCCGTCCCAGGGGCTCGAATTGCAAAAGTCCAGTGTCGCAACCCGCATGCCCGCATCGGCGAGCGTCGCGGCCAGGATTCGCATCCGATTCTGACTGCGCAGGAATCCGTGGGCGAGAACGACCAGATCGCCGTCGTCGACCTTGACGGAGGAATAGACGCGGTAGTCGAGTCGGCAGCCTGTGGATGATGCGATGTTGCCGTAAGTGATATCCACGCCTCCCGGCAACGGCATCTCCGTGTGCGCCGGGGCGGGCTTCAGCAGGAGGCCGGAGCATCCCGCCAGAGACAGCAAAAGAGCAGGGATGAGTTGTCTGGCTTTGAAATGCATACCGAGAAGATGCTTGCGGCAACTGTTGGGGTCAATGGCAATCATGGATCTCGTTCCTGCCGATGAGCGTGGTTGGCCATTGCGTTTCGAGCATCTCCGGGGGCGGCGGCCGCGGTGTTACCCTTGCGCCATGCCGCCATCGACTCGACCCAGCTCAGACAAGCGTCCAGCGATTCGGGTGCCCGTGCGGATTCGTCGCATCGCCAACGGGTCCGAGCCTCTGACGTCGATTGATGCGCTGATGGGGCGTCTGTACGCCCATCGCGGTGATCCGACACCAAACCTTTCTACCCTTAACGACCTGCTTCCCTTCACCGACCTCCTGGGAATCGGCGCGGCGGCTGAATTACTTGCGGACTGCATCGCTCGTCGCGGACGAATCGTCGTGGTCGGTGACTTCGATGCGGACGGAGCAACCGGCAGCGCGGTCGCGATACTCGGGCTGCGTGCCATGGGTGCCGAAGCCGTGGATCATTTGACACCGAGCCGCTTCAAGCACGGCTATGGTCTCAGTCCGGCGGTCGTGGATGCCGCGGCGCCGCGCAAGCCCGATCTGCTTATTACCGTCGACAACGGCATCGCAAGTCTTGCGGGTGTCGAGCGTGCGCGCGATTTGGGTATCCCGGTGCTGATCACCGATCATCATCTCCCTGGCGCGTCTTTGCCCGCGGCGGCCGCGATCGTCAATCCCAACCAGGACGGCTGCGGATTCGCAAGCAAGCACTTGGCCGGCGTCGGCGTGATGTTTTACCTGCTGGCGGCGACGCGTTCGGAGTTGCGTCGCCGCGGGCACTTCGATTCCGCAAGGCCCGGCGGGGCCGCGGAGCCCAATCTCGCCGAACTGCTCGACCTCGTCGCACTTGGGACTGTCGCCGACGTGGTGACACTGGACCGCAACAATCGCATCCTGATCGAGCAGGGTATGCGCCGAATCCGCGTCGGACGCTGTCGGCCCGGGCTGCGGGCGTTGCTTGAGATCGCGGGCTGTCGCATCGAGCGGGTGACGGCCCGCGATCTGGGTTTCTCCGCCGGACCGCGTATCAACGCCGCCGGCCGGCTTGACGACATGGGTCGCGGCGTCGAATGCCTGGTCAGCGATGATCCGGTGCGGGCGATGGGCCTTGCAAGGCAGTTGCACGCGTTGAATGGCGAACGCCGCCAGATCGAGTTCAGCATGCGCGAGGACGCGGAGGCCATTGTCGAGGGGCTTGCATCTCGGGCCGGGGAGTTGCCGTCGGGCCTTTGCCTGTATGGCGCTGATTGGCATCAGGGTGTGATCGGCATCGTTGCGGCGCGCATCCGCGAACGCTGGCACCGACCTGTCATCGCCTTCGCCGACGGTGGCGTTGATCCCGATGGACCCATACTGCGTGGGTCCGCGCGATCCATCGACGGTCTGCATATCCGTGATGTAATCGATGCCGTCGACAAGCGCCATCCTGGGTTAGTCGAGCGTTTTGGCGGTCACGCAATGGCTGCTGGCTTGAGTTTGCCACGGGATGCGCTGGACGCCTTTCGCGCGGCCTTTGCCGACGAGGTCAGGCGTGAGCTCGGCGACGCATCGCCGGTGAGAGAACTGCTATCCGACGGCGAACTGCCCGGCGCGATGCTGAACCTCCGCACCGCCGACGCGCTTCGCTTCGCGGGCCCCTGGGGCAAGGGTTTCGTGGAGCCGATGTTTGATGGCCTGTTCGAGGTCTCTGACGTTCGTGTGGCCGCGGATCGTCACCTCAAGTTGCGCGTGCGCGCCGCCGAAGGCCGGCCGCTGGAGGCCATTGGCTTCAATCTTGCCGAGCAGCGCGCCCAGGTCGGTGATCGCATGCGACTGGCCTACCGATTGGACGTCAACGATTATCGCGGGCTGCGGTCGCCGCAACTCATTGTCGAGCATCTTGAAGTGCCGGCGGATTGACAGCGGGTGGCGCTTATCTGGCCCGGATTTAGCCCCGGATCCGATTTCGCGCCCAGGCCAGCACGCGCCGGAGACGATTGTTGAACAGCCCCTCGGCTTCCGCCAGAGTCACCCAACGATACTCGTGATGTTCGGGTTCGCCGAGCTCGATGCTCACCGGTAGGGTCACATCGCCGTCGGGCGCCATCGCGACGAAGTAGCAGGCGATTTTTCCGCGCCCATAGCGTTCCGTCTCGATAAAATCATGACCCCATCGAAATGTTGGCGATCCGAGTCCGGTTTCTTCGCCGAATTCCCTGACTGCCGCGGTCAACGCGTCCTCGCCCTGGTCTAGTTCGCCCTTTGGAAAGTCCCAGTAACCGTAACAGCGCAGCACCAAAAGGTGCAGTTGGCCGTCGATGATGCGTACCGGAACGATGCCGGCCGAGATGATGGTGTGTTGGCTAATGCGGGAACTCCCGAAGCGGTGGAGGACGCAGTGTTCGAAAAGGCCTGGGCACGCTGCCGAAATGCCGGGGCCGACGTCGCGGTCTTTAACGATAGGTTCAATCAACTACTATCGATCACCTACTGTCCGCTCTGTGGCGCGGGCGTTGCCGTTGCGGTCCGGGTCTTCGACGGCGCCGGAAATCGGCTACCGGCGATGACAGCCTTCTGGTTCGCCTGGTACGCGTTCCATCCCGAGACAGCGGTGTTTGTCGCGGCGACAAGGTAAGACATTGGGATTCTCGTGAAACAAGGTGTCGGGTTGGTTTGAATTGCAGTCGCAGACGACCTGTGATTGGGTCGCAGGGTCTGCGCGGCCGCCAGCTGCAGCCCAAAACCCCGTTGTTTCAATGGGGTTCAAAAAAATCGTAACCGGATCGTCTTGAAAATGTAACCCAATCGTTCGGATATCGCGCCCTAATGCATCCCTTTCCGCGTCCGCGCATCGATTCCCCGGAATCTATTTACCCTTGCGCTTGGAAACGGGTTATAACTCGCGTGAACTGACCGCCGACTAGCAACCAAACGGGTGAGGAGCCTAATGATGACCGATTCGACCAAGTGGGTATTTGCGTTCGACGAAGGTGACGGAAAAGACAAGAAACTGCTGGGTGGCAAGGGTGCGAACCTATGCGAGATGACGCAAATCGGGGTCAATGTGCCTCCTGGTTTCGTGCTTTCCACCGAGGCCTGCCTGGCCTATCTCGCTACACCCAGTCGGGATCTGCCCGACGGCGTCATGGCGCAGGTGCGCGACCAGATGGGCGCTTTGGAGCGGCAGACCGGGAAGGGCTTCGGCGACCCGGACAAACCCCTGCTGGTATCGGTGCGCTCGGGGTCCGCGATGTCGATGCCCGGAATGATGGATACCATTCTGAACCTTGGCCTCAACAGCGAGACCCTGCAGGGCGAGATACGGGCCACCGGCGACGCGCGCTTCGGCTACGACGCCTATCGCCGATTCATCCAGCTGTTCGGTAAGGTCGCGTTGGGCGTACCGGATGAGCTGTTCGACAAGGAGTTCGACGAGGTCAAAAAGGCCGCTCACGCTAAGCAGGATGTCGACCTTTCCGCCGCCGACCTCAAGGAGATTAGCGAGCGCTTTCTGAAGGCAATCGAAGAGTACACCGGCAAGCCATTCCCGGAAGACCCGATGACGCAGTTGGAGATCGCCATCAAGGCCGTCTTCAATAGTTGGATGGGCAAGCGCGCGGTGGACTATCGCCGTCAGTTCAATATTACCCCCGAGATGGCCAACGGCACCGCGGTCAACGTGGTGACCATGGTCTTCGGCAACCGGGGCGATGATTCCGCCACCGGCGTTGGCTTCACCCGCAACCCCGGCACCGGCGAGAATAAGCTCTACGGCGAATACTTGATCAATGCCCAGGGCGAGGACGTAGTTGCCGGCATCCGCACGCCCAAGCCGCTGGATCGGCTCACGGTCGAGATGCCACAGATGGCGGCCGAGCTGGCCGCGCTCCGGACCCGGCTCGAGACTCACTACCATGAGGTGCAGGACTTCGAGTTCACCATCGAGCGCGGTGTGCTCTATTGCCTGCAGACGCGCAACGGCAAGATGAACGCCCAGGGCATGGTGCGGACATCGGTGGAGATGGAGCAAGAGGGCCTGATCAGCAAGGAGCAGGCGCTACTGCGCATCGATCCGATGAGCCTGGAGCAGATGCTGTTCCCGCGCCTGGACCCAAGTGCAAAGGCCGAGTCGGTGGCACAGGGCCTGCCGGCCTCTCCAGGCGCCGCGTCGGGCATCGCCGTATTCGATGCCGATCGAGCGGAACAGATGGGCCGGGACCTGAGCCAAAAGGTGATCCTGGTCCGCGAAGAGACGAAGCCGGAGGACATCCATGGCTTCTTCGCGGCCGAGGGCATTCTGACCTCTCGCGGTGGCAAGACGTCCCACGCCGCGGTCGTTGCGCGGGGTATGGGCAAACCCTGTGTCGCCGGTGCCGAGGGTATCAGCGTCGATGTCGGCCGGCGTGAGGCTGTCGTCGGCGACAGTAGTTTCAAGGAGGGCGACACCATTACCCTGGACGGCTCATCCGGGCGCGTGTACATCGGTGCTATACCGACCGTGGAGCCGGACTTTACGCCCGAGCTTTCCACACTGTTAAGCTGGGCCGATGAGGTGGCGCGGCTCACGGTCATGGCGAATGCCGACACCCCCGAGGATGCTCGCAATGCCCGCAAGTACGGCGCGGCGGGCATCGGTCTGGCCCGAACGGAGCGTATGTTCAATTCCAGCGAGCGGCTGCCGGTGGTCATCGAGATGATCGTCGCCGAAACGGCGGAGCAGCGGCAGGCGGCGCTGGACGCGCTGCTGCCATTACAACGGCAGGACTTTCGTGAACTGTTCGAGGTCATGTCCCCGCATCCGGTCACGATCCGGCTGCTGGACCCGCCGATCCACGAGTTCCTGCCGGATGAGCATCAGCTGGCGCAGGATATTCGAGATCTGAAAGCCCTGGCCATGTCCACTCGTGGCATGACCGCGCTGGCTGGCGCCATGGGTCTATTGCACACGCCGGACAAAGCGCGCCAGGAATACGACGATCTGCGCAGAGTCATGGACCCGATGTTGGTCGAGGAGGCGATCGTCAAGAAGGAGACCATGCTGAGAAAGGTCCGGGCGTTGCACGAGACGAACCCGATGCTCGGCCACCGAGGAGTGCGGCTGGGCATATCCTTCCCGGAGATCTACCAGATGCAGATCCGCGCCATCCTCGAGGCGACCGCCGAGTGCGCCAAAGCCGGCATCGAGGTGCAGCCGCAGATCAAGGTGCCGCAGGTCTGTACAGTGGAAGAGCTGAAGGCGGTCAAAGTCTATGTCGATGACCTCAAGAAGGAGGTCGAGGCGGAGTACGGTCTGCCGGTGGTCTTCAAGTTCGGTACCATGATCGAGGTTGTACGTGCCTGCATGCGTGCCGGGTCCCTGGCAAAAGAAGCGGAGTTCTTCTCGTTTGGCACCAACGACCTGACCCAGGCCGCCTTTTCGTTCTCGCGCGAGGACGCCGAGAACAAGTTCCTGCCGCTCTACAACCAGTCCCAGGTCCTGCTCGACAACCCCTTCGAAGTATTGGACGTGAAGGGGGTTGGCAAGCTGATGGAAATCGCGGTTGAGTGGGGCCGGGCGGCCCGGCCCGGCCTGCACGTCGGTATCTGCGGAGAGCATGGCGGCCATCCGGAGTCGATCTCGTTTTGCGACGAGGCCGGTCTCGACTACGTGAGTTGCTCGGGTCCGCGGGTTCCAGTCGCGCGGCTGGCCGCGGCTCATGCGGCAATGAAGCATCGGTCGCAGTAGGCACGGGTTCGGCTCAGCACAGGGCAGGGAAGCCTTGTTTCGTTGTCGCCAGTGCATTTGTCGCCAGTGTGAAGCTGGCTGTTCATCGCCGTCACAACCCCTCACTGAACTGAAACCTCGGCGGGCCAAATAGAGTGCGGGCCAAGGTTCTTCGGGAACCGAAATTCGCCGCCTGCTGTCGTGCCTTAATCCGCCAGTTTCAAGTGATCCCCATCTCCTGACCAGCAGGCCAGCGGTGAGCAATTTACGGTTGAGGTCCGCTGTGCGAAGGCCCAGCGATTTGGCGAGTATTGATGTAGTGAGATTGTCCTAGCCAGCATCTCCGTTGCCTTGACCGGCCGCGATTCCTTGGCCGCTTCCAGACTGGCTCATGTCGAAATCGCATGGCATGGCTCGCGGCCATAGCCGCTGACCAATCTCTGATCAATCCGAGTCGTTGTCCCGCACGCACAGCGGCTTAGACTCATCCCTACCAGGCTTATACACAAGTGCTGCACATAGGCTGGGGATAAACGGTTCCTGGGTGTTCTGGTGCCGCGGGCGAGAGTGCGGGTGTCAAGAATTCAATGGGTTGCGAGACCTGACCAACTTCTGGTCAATCTGTCGCGTGGCGTTCTCGGTTCAGCAGGTTAGTCGCGGTTTGCACAGGGTTGTCCACAGGTGACGCACATTCGATGTGGATAGTGTTCTGAGGCGCGGATTGGGTCTTGGCTCGCTCGTACCGAACCTTGATCATACGCAGTCGTTTCGCCTTTGCTCGGGGTTGGGGGGTCTCGGGGCGTTGCGCACCCGGCACGTTGAAGAAACGCGCCCGTTGGCAGCGGTCGGTGCACGTCCGGCGACTCAATGGCCGATTTCGACGAGACCTGGGTGAGAGTTGGGGTAGGCGTGGACTTGTTGCGCCTGCCACATTGCACCAGATCCTTAGGCGACTGCCGGCGCGACAATAAAGGCGGGCGTCAAGATAAGTCAGCTGGTATGAGATTTGACAGAAATCGCCTTAGCATGACGATCCGGCCCGAGACTTTTCAGCGACACGGCGATCATACCGGGGCAGGATGGTCCGCGGGCTCGCGGGCGTCCGCGGTGACCAGCGACCGGTCCGGAGTGCCGACAGGACCCGAAACCCGCTTGAGGTGAAGCCACGATGACTAGACTCCCCATCCCGAATAGAATCGCCGCCCTGGCTGTAACAGTCTTGTCTGTTGCGAGTTGGTCCGGTTCTGCGCTTGAGTCCGCCGCTGCGGCAGAGGCACCCGTTAGCAGCAGCACGGAAAACGGCCCGTCCGCCGCTGACGCACGCCGTTGGCAACGGCCCCCGCTGGACGAGATCAAACGCCAGCTCGATCCGATGCAATACAAAGTCACCCAGCACGAAGGCACCGAGCCTCCGTTCCGAAATTCCTACTGGAATAATCACGAGGACGGCATCTACGTCGACGTGGTCTCGGGTGAGCCGCTATTCAGCTCAAAGGAAAAGTTCGAGTCCGGAACAGGCTGGCCAAGCTTCCATTCGCCGTTGGAACCTGACCTCATCGTCGAAGAGTCCGACCGCGTGCTCTGGATGGAACGCACCGAAGTACGCTCGCGATACGGCGATTCCCACCTCGGCCACGTCTTCGACGACGGCCCCGCGCCCACCGGACTGCGTTATTGCATCAACTCGGCTGCATTGCGTTTCATACCGGTCGCGGATCTGGAAAAGGAAGGCTATGGCGACTACCTGGTGTTGTTCGACGAGCAGTGACCGGTCGGCACGGGTTATGCCTGCTCGAATCTCTGTCCTTGGCCTCGTTTGCCTGTGCGTGGCCTGCGCTCCGTCGGGCCAACAACAAGCGAGCCAGGCCGCCCGTTTCGATCTTGTCGAGCTCACAATCGATGACGCGCATCGCGCCATGCGTCGCGGGCAGATCAGTTGCGAAGGCTTGATCCGTCGGTATCTGCAACGTATTGATGCGTACGACAGTCCCTGGGACCCAACAAGCGCGCTCAACGCGATCATTGCCCGCAACCCCATCACCGTTCGGCGCGCACGGGAACTTGATAAGCAGTTCGCGGCGACCGGACGCATGCGCGCTCTCCATTGCATTCCAGTCATTCTGAAGGACAATTTCGACACCGCGGACATGCCGACGGAGGCCGGCTCCATCACGCTACGGGGTTCCTTGCCGCCGGATGACGCCGAGCTGGTGAAACGTCTGCGACAGCAGGACGCGATCATCATCGCCAAGTCCAACATGGGGGAGTGGGCCTTCAGCCCCTACCAGACCATCAGCTCTACGCACGGCGAGACCCGCAACGCCTACGACCTCGGCCGCGTGCCGGCGGGTTCCAGTGGCGGAACAGCCTCGGCCATCGCGGCCAACCTGGGCATCATCGGCATGGGCACGGATACCGGCAACTCGATCCGTGGTCCGGCGTCGCATCTGTCCCTGGTCGGTATTCGCTCCACGCTCGGGGCCACCAGTCGAGACGGAATCGTGCCGCTGCTCGCAAACCGGGATGTCGGCGGGCCTTTGATGCGAAACGTACGGGACACCGCGATCGTCTACTCGGTGTTGGCCGGTTATGATCCTGCGGACCCGCTGACGCGAGCGGCGATCGGACGTGTCAAGCCGGACTACCGGCCGCATCTCAAACGAGGTGGTCTAAGCGGAGTCCGATTGGGCGTCTTGCGCGCGCTTGTGAATACCGACGACGCGCATGCCGAGGTCATCAGGGGCTTCGAACGAGCGATCGACGATCTCCGCGCAGCGGGCGCGATAATCATCGACCCCTTTGAAATCCCCGATTTCGATCGCTTACGGAGCGCGACCGGCTTTTGTAGTCGTTTCCGCCACGATCTCAAGACCTATTTGCGGACCCTCGGGGAAACAGCGCCGATCCGCTCGCTGGACGAGGTGGTGGCGGGGGGCGACTTTCTGCCCCAGAGTGCCGGGGCCATGCGCTGGGCCATGGGCGTGGATGTTGGTCCGCGATCACAGCAACCCCCCTGCGTCGATGTCCTAGGAGATCCTCGTCGTAAGGCATTTCTGGATGGCGTGGTCGGCGCCATGGACCGGCAACACATCGATGCCATCATCTATCCCAGCTGGACCAACCCGGCGCGGCTTATCGGCGACAGCGAGAGCCCCCACGGCAACAATAGCCCGGTCATCGCACCCCACACCGGGCAGCCGGCCATGACGGTGCCCATGGGATTCACCCGAGCCGGTCTGCCGCTGGGCCTGCAACTGTTGGCGCGGCCGTTCGATGAGCACAAGCTGTTTCGGTATGCCTACGCCTACGAGCAGGCGACGCAACACCGAAGACCGCCGCCCGCATTCGGGCCATTGTCATCCCGATCGCCGATTATTGTGGATGCCGAGGCAAACGGGAACTCCCGCGCCGCGGTGCTGCCCACGAGCCAAAATCATCGGGATGGGAGTCGACGAGATCACTTTTTCCGAAGTGATCCCCGTTGAATGTAGCCCGAGCCGAACTTGCTCCGGACCGCATCGAGTGTTTCATGAAGTCGGTCCTGCCGTGGACGCGGCCGTGGCTGGTCGTCGGCACCGAACAGATCTTGTTGAGCTGGCGCCTGCTGCCAGCCGGAGAGACCGAGGCCGATCAGCCGAACGGGTTTGCCCGTCCAGGCCTCGCGCTTAAAGAGTGCCCAGGCGCTATGGAAGATCTCGAGGTCGTCCATGGTTGGAGCCCGGAGGGAACGGGAGCGGGTATGGGTCTCGAAGGGGCGTAGCCGGATCTTCAGTGTCACGACCGATCCCGCGTGCCCTTCGTGACGCGCCAAGTAGCCAACTTCCTGGGCGGCCCAACGCAAGGTGTCGCGCAGTACCATGGGATCCGTGACATCCTCGGCGAAGGTGGTCTCCTTTGAGATCGACTTGCGCTCGGTGGCGGGATATACCCCGTCGTCGGCGATACCGCGGGACTGCAGATGCAACTGCGTGCCGGCCCGGGCGCCGAGGTACCGACGCAGATCCTCAAGGGGCAAACGGCGCAGATCGCCGACCGTCTGCAGGCCGAGGCGTTCAAGCCTCGGTGCCGTCTTGACGCCGACACCGCGCAACACGGCCAGGGGCATCGGGTCCAGAAATGCGCCGATCTGATTGGTGTTGACGACCGTGATGGCATCGGGCTTTCGGAAGTCCGATGCGAGCTTGGCGATCAGCCGGTTCGGGCCGATTCCCACCGAAGCGGTGAGACCGACGGCTTGCTGAATGGCGGCCTTGGTCCGCTCAGCGATGACCCGCGGTGCGCCCAGCAGTCGCTCCAGACCGGAAACATCCAGATAGGCCTCGTCGATGGAGACCTTCTCGATGATCGGCGAGATGCTCTCCAACGCCGACATGATCTGCCCGGAGACGCGCGCATAG